>CAYLTH010000043.1:11921-19055 GCA_964386485.1 uncultured Bacteroidales bacterium
GATATCACTATGACAACTAAACAAGAATCCGCTATCGAAGCCTTCCGCTCAGAATACAATTGTGCCCAGGTTACCCTGATGGCGTTCGCAAACGAAGTGGGATTGGATTTGGAAACAGCGAAACGTATCAGCGCCGGATTTGGAGCAGGAATGGGCCGCCTACAGGAAACCTGTGGAACCGTTACCGGGGCTTTCATGGTATTCGGGCTGTTCAACAGCAAGTATATTCAGGACAATGCCGAACGAAAAACGGTAACGTATGAAATGATACAGGAGTTTAGCGAAAAGTTCAAGTCCATACACGGAAGCATCACCTGCAAAAACCTGCTGAATATTAATCTGAATACAGAGGAGGGCATGGAGGAAGCCCGGGAGAAGGATCTTTTTGTAAACGTCTGCGAAAAGTGCATCCTTACCTCCATCAACCTGATTGAAGAACAAATTGATTAACCCATCACTTTGTGCCCATACCAACGGGTGTACAACGAATAAATCCGTTACCCTGGTTATCGATGCCCGCACCCGAAAAGTCAAAAGCAGAAAGAAGGAATTCTCGTATTTTCCAAACTACGAGTAGAGAACGCCAGGGTGGTGATTATTATGGAGAAAGCTATTTGGAGTTTAAGTATCTCTCAATTTCGGATATAAATTCTTTCATTTCGTCAAACATTTCGAGAACACTCTCTTTTTCGAACTCCACAAAAGATTCATAGTCACCCTTTGTTCTTCTATTTGATGCCTTATTAACAATTCTTCCATATTTACTATCAATAAGACCTTCATGAATAAAATTCTTATTAAACCAACCTATTAACTGTTGGTGTTTTGATGTTTCATAGTCGTTTGCTATTGCTAACGCAAGAAGGGAGTAGAAAATTCCATAGTAAATGCGATTTACCGATGCTCTTAAACGATTATTGTCAATTAGCAGTTTAACATCCTCAATAGTATCATTTGCTTCCTGAAGCCTATACCTGATTAGCTCCAATTTTTCAGTTTCATTGAGATTCATGCATATAATCCTTTCTGTATTGCATGAATGAATATAGGTTGCCTGCCTTTTCTGGTTGACAGTTCTTTGGTTGATATTAGATGAGCATCAATAATAATATTGTATTTTAAATCAATGTCATAGCACAAGTCATATACTTTGTTTTCTATTTTTGCATCATAATCATTATCCAACACGATAAGAATATCATAGTCTGATTCTGCTGATGCTTTCCCAGAGGCTTGAGAACCAAATAAAATGATATCTCTAACAGAACCATCCAACCCTACTTGAAGCGTCCTTTTCAATTCTCTTATTATGGCCAACTTATCTGACATAAATCATTTTCTTGTGTCAAATGTACAAAATAATGTCTAAAACCAATATCATTTCTTAGTCTGTTCATTAACATTGCAGGCTAATGCCAGTTACCAATTACTAACATTTAGCATTGGACTATCTCTCAGGAAATTGTGAAGCATTTCCAAATTTCCAAATAATCAAATTTCCAAATTAAAACTCGATCATCACCCCAACCGTTGGTAATACCGTGCCCGATTCACTTTCAATGCTTCTCAACTTGTAACGCAGATTACCCTGATCATCCGTAAACGTCTGAACACTGCCATCTGCCTGGGTATTCACGAGAAAATTCTGCTGATCTGATTTAAAATTGTATAAATTCTGAATGTCCAGATAGAGCATCATCGACCATTTCTTGAAATAATATTGTTTGTCGACACGAATATCAAGCTGGTGGAAAGATTTAAGTCTCAGTTCATTAAACCGGTTGTAATCCAGATAGGCACGCCCTCTTGTATTCCAGGCATTCACCAGACTGGATGTTGATTCATCAAAAGGCGTATAGGGTGCTCCGCCGACAAATCGCCATTTCGCTCCGATGTCCCAGTTTTTCTTGAGCTTTTTAGATACGGTAATATTGAGAAGATGCTTGTTATCCCAGCTCGAGGGAATATAGGTTCCCGAATAATCAGCAAATTCACTGCGAACAAGGGTGTAGGCAACGATTACATTGAATCCCCGGAGATCGCGGTGACGAACGAGAATCTCCATTCCAAAAGCTCTGCCTTCTGAGATACTGCTGACGGCCTCATCGCCATATGTACCAAAATCCACGCCTTTGCTGGCAAGCGAGATCGAGTCATTCAGGGAGAATGGATAATCCTGATATTGTTTATAAAATCCTTCCAGCGAAATTTTTGCCTTCGGATTGGGTAAGAAATCGACTCCCAGAACAAGATGGTCGACCTGAAGGTATTTCAGGTCATTCTCCTTGTTAACAAGGGTCCCTGCAGCATCCCTGTATCCCAGCGTTGTGTAGGGAGGAAGCTGAAAAAATCGTCCGGTGCTGAAATTCAGGTTCATATTCTCCCGTAAAACATAACTGGCGCTCAAACGAGGCGAAAATTGCTTCAGTGCGTTTGTCATTTCAGCAGAATAGGTATTCCCATCCACCCTGCCGCCAAGACTCAGCGTTAACCTGTCTTTGAGATAGGAATGGGTGGCCTGAATAAAGGCACTGTATTTAAAAAGGTCAAGCGCTGACTGATAATCAAGCTCTTTGAGCTCAGTTCCAACGAATATTTTCTGGTAGGTGGAGTTTGTATACCGGGCATATTCCCCTCCTGCCCCATACTGCAGTTTAAAATCTTCAAATTCATACACACTTTCATAGCGGAACTTATTTTCGATTTCTTCCGAAACATAATCGAGCAGCAGACTATCGGGGGATGTTACGTTATTTCTATATTTTATCTGTTTGTTATTCAACATATTGCGACTTAAAACCCAGGTATCATAACCCGTTTTCCGGAAATGGCGGTACACAGCACCTATCGTATAGTTCCATTGTTCATTCACCGGAAGATATCCCAGAATAAAGCGCTGGCTTTCGTCCGGATTTTTAATTCCTGTGTTTAGTTTAAACTGATCGAGTGCTCCCAGACTGATCACTGTTAACTGATCGTTTTTCCCGATATTCCATTTGTATTTTAACTGATAATCATTGTAGGTCGGCAGGAATGGCAGGCCGATTGCTGAAAACAGAAACTGAAGATAGGAGCGGCGAAGACTGAATATCAGGCTACTGTTTTTACCTACAGGACCATCTGCTGTCACCCCAACATCTGTTGCACCGAGTGTACTTCGGATGCCCCACTTTTCCTTGTTCCCGTCGATCTGCCGGAATTCGATAACCGAACTCAGTGCATTTCCGCGGTTGGCAGGAAAAGCGCCGGAGTAAAAATCTACCTCCCGGATAAAGTCGACATTAATAATACCAACCGGACCACCTGATGATCCCTGGGTTGAAAAATGGTTCAGATTCGGAATTTCAACACCATCCAGATAAAAACGATTTTCTCCTGGTCCTCCTCCCCTGACAATCACATCATTTCGAAAGGAAACGGAACCGGCAACACCGGGCAAAGACTGAATTACTTTTGAAATGTCGCGGTTGGCACCCGGATTCTTTTCAATTTCAGAAATACCAAGGGTTTGCACGGAAACCGGACTATCATCCTTCCTGACAAAGGCATTTGCTGTTATTTCAACTTTCTGCAACATCACCACTGTTTCTATCATCCGGATATCAATGTTAGCCACCTTAGCATTGGTTACCAATATTTCAGGAGTGGTTTGCATCTCATACCCTACAAATGAGGCAGTAAGCCGGATATAGCCGGGCTGGAGGCCCTTCAGGGTAAAATTACCGTCTAAATCAGTTGTGGTACCAATTTCAGGCTTGCCAAATACAATAACATTGACAAACGGCAGGGATTCATTGGTTTTTTCGCTGACAATACGACCCTTTACGGTACCGCTTTGTGCAAAGCCTGAAGTTCCGATTAAAACAAAAAGAAAGAATAGTATGGAAATTTGAAAAGCTTTCATTGTATGTTGTTTTTTACATACAACAGGAATCAGAATATTTTGTTTAATGTTTTTTGCATTTCCTTAAACTTTTCTTCAGTACTCAATTCACCATCCAGCCAATGTATCTGATAACCTGATCGTTCCATCTTCCGAAACCAGGTCATCTGGCGTTTCGAAAACTGATGAATCGCAATATTGAGTTTGTTGAACATTTCATCATACTGAATCTCACTACTAAGATATTGAGTAATGAATTTATACTCCAGTCCAAATGCAAGCAGTCGTTTCTTGGTAACACCCATATCGAGCAGATAATTCACCTCATCGATCATCCCGTTGTTCAGCCTTTCCTTCAGTCGTGCAGTAATGCGTTGCCTGACGGTTTCCCGTTCATAGTTGATGCCAAAAATTGCCCGGTGGGGATAGGGATTTACACGTTCGCTGAGATCCTGACTCTTACGGTATTCGGCTACTTCCAGTGCCCTGTAGGTGCGCTGCCGGTCGAGACTGTCGGTTGTCGCATGCAAAGGCCCGTAAGTCTGAAGCAGGGCAACCAGTTCCTGAAGTTCCATGCGGTCGTATTGCTTGCGCAATTCCGGGTTTTCCGGGACATCAACAAGATTGTAGCCTCCGATTACAGCCTCGATATATAAACCTGTTCCGCCACATAAAACCGGTTCCTTGTTAAGTCGCCGGTAATCCGAATAAACATCTTTGAACATTTTAAGATAGCTGTGAAGATTGAATTCTTCTGAAGGTTCAGCCACATCAATTAAGGAAACCGGAATTTCTTTCCCGTCGAGGGTATAATCTGCCAGATCCTTCCCTGTCCCGATATCCATTCCCCGGTAAACCTGCCTCGAGTCAGCACTGATTATTCCGGTATTCAGTTTTGCAGCGGTATAGGTCGCCAGACTGGTTTTGCCACAGGCAGTGGGTCCAAGGATTACAATCATTTTCGTGGTATTGATAAATAGTGTTGTTTCTGAAATTTTTCTTCAACAGATGCCAGTAAATCTCTGAATTTATTCAATGTAATACTATCCGAATTTTCAAAATCATTCAAAACAGGGCTCTTTTCCAGCCCATCATCGAATAACACACTATTATAAACACTTAAAAGCACATTAAGATTGCAGATATTTTGTTTTTCATCCGGATATGTATTGGATTTCAGGTATTGCAGTATCCTCAGCGCATCTACTTTCTCATGGCAGGCCCGTATGAAATTCTTTTGTAACGGATGATTCCGGCGAATAGGCTCCCATATCTGATCTTCCTTGAAAATTTCTTTCAGGAAATCATCCATCGGTGTCGCAACATCCTGATGAAATAATTCAGGAAAGCTGTTTATTGTCTTTGCTACATTGTCAAATAAAGCAGAATCATACAAGGGATAACTTTCCCAATCGCCCTGTATCCCTTTAATCAATGCAGGACCAGTCCCAAAGAATACTCTGTCCGACAATCGGTTAGCCGGAAAAACTTTGATTGGATTCCAGAACAGCATCGGGGCGTATTTACGCAGTTTCTGGAGAAAATAGAAATCTTCACCGCTTTTCATTGGTGTCATCCCCCCTATTTTTTCATAAGCCTTCATGCGAACAGCCATAGCTGATCCCAAAGCCGTAAAAGAATAGGGTGATCTGATACGCCACAACTGAATGGCATAGTAGCGCATGTAGATTTCGTAACGCAGCATGGCTCTGTCGAGCAATTCATGACCCGTTAAGGGATGATAATATGGAATAGCAATAGATTGAATATCAATATGTTCATCGAAATTAGCAACGACGGAAGCAAAATATCCCGGGTCAAAACGGGTGTCTGCATCCAGACTCAAAAGAATAGCATCTTTACCGGCCATTGATTGACAGGCATCCATGGCTGTTTTCCGGGCCATGCCAACACCGGATTTCTTTCCAACCCATCCAAAACCCTGGGATGACCGGTCAATGAGTGTAAAAGAATGATCCTGAATCTGCCGGATTATTTCCATACTGGTCTGGTTAGCCTGGCATATTCCCATTTTATCGGAATCCGACCACCATGCATCGGGTTGGTTCACACAATACACAACATGAAAATCGCGGAATTCCTGATTCCGGATATCTTCCAGTAAAAACGGGATTGCTTCCGATTCATTCATCAGGGGAATGGCTACAAAAAGCCGTTTTCCCATAGAATTAACCATGAGCTACAATTCTTCCCCGTTGAAATACTTCAGGTACTGGAATCGTTCGTATTCGGCCGGATTAACGGCCTTCTTCAGACTCAGTTTTCCCCGGAATTCCTTCACAGATGCATAGTTCTTGCGTAACATCCAGGCTTCCAGACCTGCCACAATATCACCGATAACTTCCGGCCCGTTGCGGTAAATCGCGGATGTTAGTTGTGTTGTTTGTGCGCCTGCCAATAACATTTTCACCACAGTATCGCTGGTATGAATCCCGGAAGATGCACTGATATCGCACATGACCCGATCGGATAACAATCCAACCCACCTGAGGGGCAGGCGATAATCCTCGGGTTTGCTGAAAATATCACCCTGACACAATTCTTCTTTCTCAACATCGATATCAGGAGCAAAAAAACGATTAAACAAAACCAGTCCCTGTATGCCTGTCCACGACAGTTTTAAGGCCATTTTGCTCAATCCACTGAAATAATTGCCGATTTTAACGGATACCGGAAAATTCACATGTCGCCGGATATTTGTAAGAATGTCAAAATAAATCTGTTCATTTTCTTCACTGCTCCGCATGGGGTCGGAAGGCAACATAAACATATTCAGTTCAATAGCATCAGCCCCGGCCTCTTCAATGCGTTTGGCAAAGGGCATCCATTCGAAACTGGTAATACAATGAATACTGGCAATAACAGGGATATCCAGGTGTTTTTTGCACTGATCGATTAACTGCAGATATTCCTCCATGCGGTTATGGCGGCTGCGTATTCCGCCAAATTCCGAAAACTTCGGATAGGGCGACGGACTTCCATGGGAATGCTGGTGGATTTCATGATAAATATCCTCTTCGAACAGGGATTTCAGAACAATGGCGGATACGGGTTGCTTCGCTATTTCTTTAATCGAATCGAAACCGGCTGTTAAACCGGAACTACCAGCTATTACGGGATTTTTCAGGTCAAGACCCAGGTATTTTGTTGAAAGATCAGGCATAAATCAGACATTTCGCCAAAATTACAATAAATGTAGAGACGCACAACCGTCAGAGACGCACAACCGT
>CAYLTH010000043.1:19155-21388 GCA_964386485.1 uncultured Bacteroidales bacterium
ATCAGGCCCAGCTTTCCGACAGAATTTCCCCCCGTATACTCACAATCACTTCTTTCAGCGGGATTTTGCGCCCGGCGCGTTCGATTGCGATTTTTGCCAGTTGTGATAAACCACCACAACAGGGTACCTCCATCATGATGACAGTCATTGTGTTGAGATTGGAATTGGCTACCATGGAAGAGAGTTTATCGATGTAAACATCTTTTCCTGTATCCAGTTTCGGACAGGCAATCGCGAGAGCTTTTCCTTTCAGAAATTTCTGGTGGAAATTGCCCATGGTAAAGGCAGAACAATCGGAAGCCAATACCAGATCGGCATTTTTCAGATAGCTTGCTCCCGGGTTCAGTAAGTGCAATTGTACCGGCCATTGTCTAAGTTCAGAGGGCGTATCAGCCTGAACAGCAATTGTTTCTGTAACCGGTGCTTTGATCGCGTCTTCAAAGCGGAAATCAACGGGCATAGAGCCCTGGCAGCCACAGGCGCTGCCTTCGTCGTGATGATGCATAGGTTTGATTTTTTTGAGCTCTTCTTCGGAAGGACTCAGGTCAATATTATGTTCTTTAATATAGGCAATGGCTTCTTTCAAAAAGCCTTCTTCATTGTGGTCTTTTAAATGCTGGATATGAGCAAGGATGGTGTTCCGGCCTTTGGGAACCATAAGTTCCATTACTTTGCGTTCATCATAGGCTTCTGCTTCGCGTTCTTCAATGGTGATAGCCCCCTGTGGGCAGTGTCCGATACAGGCTCCCAGCCCGTCACAAAACAAATCGCTGATCAGGCGGGCTTTCCCGTCAACAAGCTGCAGGGCTCCCTCATGGCAGTTGGGGATACAAACTCCACAGCCATCACATAATTCTTCATCAATAAAAATAATTTCCCGTTTCATGCTTTCGTATTTTTAAGTTCAATATCTGCGAGGGATTTCCCGCTCAGGTATGCCAGAAAATTCTGACTAAAATCATTGGCGATGCCACCATAAACACATTTCTCAAAGGGACAATGATCACGATTATGCAGGCAATGACTGTTTTCCGGATAACTTCCTTCAACCAGTTTGTAAATATCAATCAGATATATGTTCTCTGCAGGAGAATTCAGTTCAAACCCGCCTTTCGGACCTCGTTCCGATTTCAGGAAATTGTGTTTTGCCAGTAATTGCAGGATTTTTGCGGTATGGTTGCGAGAAAATCCGGTTAGTTCACAAACCTGTACCCCGTTAACCTTCCCGCTGCCATGCGCAATAACAGCCATACTGTAAATGGCAATGGATACAGCTTCAGAAATATTTACGATTTTGGACATACAGGTATTTGAGTATTTAATTGCGCAAATATACAAATTAAATACTACCTACCGATCAGAAAAAAATATTTTTAAAGGTAATCGCTTAGTTTTTGGTTGCCAAAAAACTCTTTTATCTCATGCGTAAGTTTACCTACAACATTATTTATAAGGCATTTATCGAAAGGACAGATTGAATTTTCGACCGGGCAGGCGGTAATGTTAATGGGCCCGTCGATGGATTCATACACCTGGAGCAGTGTAATTTCATCGGGACTTCTTTTCAGGCTAAACCCTCCGGATGGACCGCGGTTTGATGTCAGGAAATTATCTTTCACCAGTCTTTGCAGTACTTTTGCAACATGATGGCGGCTGGATCCTGTAGATTCAGCGATTCTTAACACGTTCAGGTTCTCGGGAGATTTGGCAATTAAGACCATACTGTGAATCCCGATAGAGGCTGCTTCTGATAAATTTACGATCTTTGACAAGTGTGCGAATTTGAGTACCCAAATATATGATTAAAAAAATGAGATTATTGCAACAAGCCTTAATTTGTAAAGGTTTTAAATTACATTTGCGTTCCATATTTAGCGATGTCATTCACTTTAACGATACTCGGCAGCAATTCGGCAGCACCTACCAGTGAGCGAAATTCAAGTTCTCAATTACTCGATACCGGTAAAGGAGGAACCATTTTACTGGATTGTGCGGAAGGAACTCAGATTCAGATCCGAAAATTCAAACTCCGATTATTAAATATCGACCGAATTCTGATTACCCATTTGCATGGGGATCACTTTTTCGGGCTGCCGGGATTGCTTACGACCTGGCATTTACTCGGACGTAAAAAAGAAGTAAACCTTTATGCTCCGGCAGAACTGGAAGATCTACTTACCCACATCTTTACCGTTAGCGGGGCACAATTGTGCTATCCCATTCATTTCCATGC
>CAYLTH010000043.1:21488-24693 GCA_964386485.1 uncultured Bacteroidales bacterium
ACAGCCCGTCAGGCAGGAAAAATCGCCAGGCTGGCCAACGCAAAACACTTGCTGATCGGGCATTTTTCGAGCCGGTATAAACAACTGGATGACTTGCTTGCCGAAGCAAAAGAAGAATTTCAGGAAACAAGTCTTGCAAACGATGGAATAAAAATTGAAATCCGATAATATGAACATTCTTATTGCCGACAGCGGAAGTACAAAAACCGACTGGTGCCTGATCCGGGAAACTATGGCCGGAGAAATCATTCAAACACCGGGTTTAAATCCGTATTTCCTTGATCAAAAAGCTATCCATGATATTCTGGATAAAGAATTGGCTCCCTATATTTATTTTGACAAAGTTGATCAGATTCACTTTTATGGCGCGGGACTTGGTAATCCCGCCAACCGTGAGCGGTTGGACGATGTTTTGGGAGAAACCTTTGGCCGGGCAGATATCACGATCGAAACGGATATGCTGGGTGCTGCCCGGGGCCTGTATGGTCGTGAGCAGGGTATTGCTGCTATTCTGGGAACCGGATCCAACAGTTGCTATTACAGCAATGGTGTAATTGCTGAGCAATATCCGTCACTGGGTTACATTCTGGGAGATGACGGCAGTGGCACGCATCTGGGGAAACAATTTTACAGGGCATTACTGACCGGTATGCTACCCGAAGAGTTAACAAAGCTGTTCGCACAAAAATATCACACCGACAGAGCTCATATTTTTGACAAAATTTATCATCAGAAACAGGCAAATGTGACATTGGCTTCCTGTGTACCTTTTATTATTGAAAACAAACAACACCCATTTCTGCAGTCGATGATCATGGCGGTTTTTGATGATTTCTTCCGGATGCATCCGGCTGTTAACACCGGCAACAATCAGTATGAATGGCGTTTAACCGGTTCAGTTGCGTATTTACTCAGGGATGAACTCTCGGCTACAGCTGCCACCTTCAATGTCCGGATAAACAAGATTATGAAAAGCCCGATCGAAGGTCTTATAAAATACCATACGCCCGAAGTCTGAACCCCGGGCGTATGCTGTTTGTGTAAATTGTTACTGAAGAACAATTCTACGGAAAGACTTCGTTTTACCGTCGGAAAGATTGAGAATATAAGTTCCTTTCGACAAATTGCTTAAATCCAATACTTCATTTTGCAGGCCATTGGATGTCACAAATCGTTTCAACAAAACATCTTTTCCTGTGAGATCAGCAATCCGGACGATGATCTCATTGCCGGCGCTAACAGGATAGTAAATACGGATTCTGTCGCTGGCCGGATTCGGAATAATCTGCAGAAGATTCAGTGCATTTTCTTCACCAGTGGCGGTAGCCAGAATGTTAACAGTCTGGTTGGTCATATCCGTACCACAGGCATTCGTAACCGTAAGTGTAACAGGATACTGGCCAGGGGCACTGTAAATATGGATTGGATTTGCAAGTACTGATGTTGCTCCGTCACCAAAATCCCATAAATATTCATTGGCATCGACAGAAGTGCTGGTAAAGTTGCAATGCAGGGCATATGGCAAAGTAGTAAAAGATGCAACAGGATCACCTGAGTTAATCCATGCACTGACTTTCAGGCGTTCGCTGGTACAGGCAGTCTGACTGACTTCCCAATCATAGAAATAGTAATAATACCCGGTTGGATTGGTTCCGGCGCTGCTTTCGGTTATAACTGCCAGTCCGCCAATGTTATATGGATAAGCACAACCTCCATTATTACGGTACAGATAAGGATCTCCGGGGCCGGCAAGCTGATAATCAGCACCGGCAGGTACATTGAAATTCAGGGTAATCCTGCTTTCGCCATCAGCAATATTAATGTTCGCATTCTGGATGACAGTTCCCTGGGCATTGCGCACTTCGATATTCCGAACGCCGGCACCATCAGCATAAACCTTCACCGATTTTATGGTAATATCCTGATTAGCTGTAAAGACCAGATGATGTGAATTGCTGTTTGTAAAATAGTTTCCACCACCGGTATTATTGGGTTTTCCGCCAAAAACAGGAGGTGTTACAACCTGATTTTCAACATAATAATGGGTGCTCTGATTGAGTAGAGGGGTTAGATAAGAAGTTCCTGTATAAAATGCTGTCCCACCTGCCGGAGTTGTATACCACCGAACAGAATCCGGTGCATTGGCAAACAGGGTGAAACTGGCAGGCGGCCCGCTGCAGGTTGAAGCAGATGTTACCAGCGGTGCAACAGGAAGGTTTATTGTAATCAAATTCTGAAAGGAAACTGTATCGGCTCCACAAGGACCACCATCCACGGTAAGACTAACATTGAAATTTCCGCCAGCCATATAATTATGTACAGGGTTTGTCTGTGTGCTGGTTGTCCCATCACCAAAATCCCAGAGGTAGGATATCCCGTTTACTGAATTATTTGAGAAAAACACCTGTGCTGGAAGTGTACAAAAATCTGTTGAAGATGGCAGGAAATCAGCAACAACATCCGGTGTATAAGCATTTCCAAGCCCAACAGCATAAAATGCGTTGGTTGTACTTTCGACCTGAGCACTGCAGCCGCCAAACAAATCGATTGCTGATAAAATTGAATAAAAACGGGCATCTATATATTGAGATGACTGAACCATGTAGACTGTCAATGTACGGAAAGCAATTGCAGATGCCTCATCCATACCAATGCTGGCAACGGTATAAGCATCACCATTATCATTAGTGCCGCTTCCTCCCTGACAAAGCAGATAATACCAGAAATTGAGTACTCCTGAATTTGTATGAACACCGCCATTATCACCGCTTCCGACATACCAATTGTTACCCAGATAGGTATCCGGCTGGTCGTAGGCACCCGGATTACTCATTGAGCGCAGAGCAGAACCAATATTTTCGCCCATAAGCCAGTTGGCCATCGTGGGTTTCCCATAAAACTCGATCGCTGTTCCGAAAATATCGCTATACGCTTCGTTCAAGGCACCACTTTCATACGAATACACCAGATCGGCTGTAAAAGAGGTCAGGCCGTGGGTAATCTCATGCCCGCAGATATCCAGTGCAGTTAATGGAGACCAGTTTCCATCACCATCACCATACGTCATGCGTTGTCCATCCCAGAAAGCATTGGCATAAGCCTGATCATAATGAACATAACTTCTTAACATAAACCCTTGATCATCAATACTATTGCGATTATGCTTCAGTTTAAAATAATCATACGTCATTTCGGCTCCCCAATG
>CAYLTH010000044.1:0-11955 GCA_964386485.1 uncultured Bacteroidales bacterium
GAATGGAAATGCAGAGAAATAAACCAGAGGACTCGTCCCTGTACCGGAATGGTTGAGACTTGATTTAGGCAGATATTCAACAAATTTTCCCATTTCTTTGCTCCAGGTATTGTTTATCTAAGTGTTTTTGTAATTTCACAGGGAAATTGTATCCATATTCGCATTTTTATGGCTTACGCATCTCTACACAGCAATCCATTTCCGGGTATCCGTAGTTATGAACCCGATGAGGATGAGTTATTTTTTGGCAGGGAGCACAGAATCAAGGAGTTAATCGAAAAGCTTTCCGAAACCCGCTTTCTGGCCATTGTCGGGTCATCCGGCTGCGGGAAATCTTCGCTGATCAAAGCTGGTCTGATCCCTGCTTTGCTAAAACATAAAGTCAGACAAAGTCAGGATAACTGGAAACTGATCCTCACTCATCCGGGAAGTGATCCGATCCGGAATCTGGCAGAAAGTATTCTCGAATGCTTCGGACATCAGGTTGATCCGGCTCAAACCGAAATCATCATCAGTAAACTGCTTGCCTCCGCCTCCTCCCTGCCGGCTGTCATTCGTGAAATTGCCGGAAATGATGCGCTCTCCTACTTACTGGTTATTGATCAGTTTGAAGAATTATTCCGGTTTCGGCAGAATTCGCCATCCGAAAATTCGGGTTCCGAAGCAGCCCATTTTGTGGAATTAGTTCTGCATGCAACCCGCCAGGCAGAGGTGCCGGTTTCGGTTGCCCTCTCCATGCGTACCGATTTTATTGATGATTGCACAGCATATCCCCGCTTAAATGTAGCCATCAACAGGGGATATTATCTGGTTCCCCGGATGGAAGATGATGAAAAACGACTGGCCATAACGGGGCCACTCGGTGTTCGCGGCATCCGGATTACTGATGAACTGGTGGACCGGCTGCTGAAGGATGTAGGTGATGACCCCGATCAGTTGCCCATTATGCAACATGCCCTCATGCGGACATTTGATTATTGGTCGGTGCGAAAAATCGGAGATGAACCCATTGGTCTGGCTCATTATGAGGCTATTGGAACAATGAAAGAAGCGTTGTCGGTTCACTGTGAGGAAATTTATGCTGAACTCGGACAGGCAAATCTTCAACTGATTGCTGAGAAAATCTTTAAAGCGCTGACTGATTTTACCACTGATAGCAGAGGAACCCGCCGCACGGTGAAATTATCTGCTTTGTGTGTGTTGTCAGAAGCACGGCAAGAAGAGGTAATCAAAGTAATTGACCTCTTCCGTGAATCCGGCAGAGCCTTTCTTCGCCCATCTTATCACATTGACTTACAAGATAATACAACGATTGACATTTCTCATGAAAGCATAATGCGGGTATGGACCCGTTTGCGAAAATGGGTAGATGAGGAAAGGTCGAGCGCACAGTTGTACTTAAGACTTTCGAATTCGGCAGAACTTTACCAATTGGGGAGAACAGGATTATGGATTAATCCGGAACTTCAACTTGCGCTGCAATGGCGTGAAGCGAATAAACCCAATGCCACCTGGGCTGTGCGTTATGATGCTGCATTCGACCGGGCGATGGAATTTCTGAACTATAGTCAGCAACAATTCCTTCTTGAAATCGGCCGGAAAGAAGACCATCAAAAGCGAACGTTGAAACAAGCCAGACGATTTGCCATGATACTGGGAGCCGCCACGCTGATATCAATTTTGTTTCTGGTTGTATCCTTAAATTTAAGTTTTAAAGCAGATGCGAGCCGGAAGGACGCGTTGGAAAAACAAAAACTTGCCGTTACCGAAAGTAAAAAAGCGGAGGAACAGCGACAGGAAGCCATCATACAGAAACGGATCTCCGAACAACAGCAACAAATTGCCGAACAACAGAAGTATATTACCGAAGAGCAACGGCAATATGCTGTTAATCAGCAAGGTATTGCTGAAATAAAGACGAAAGAGGCCATACAGCAAAAAATTAAAGCCGATGTTTCGCGCAAAGAAGCAATCCATGCACGGGATGAAACCGAAATCCAGCGGAAGGAAGCTGTAAATCAAAAGCAAATTGCCGACCAGGAACGCAATAAAGCATCGGTCTCTGAGCAAAATGCCCAAAGATTGCGGATGATTGCCATCGGCAAGGCTATGGCCATACAATCTGCTAAAATGCAGACTTCTGCTGAAGGTGATCTACCCTCCCTGCTGGCTTTGCAGGCCTTTCAATTTCTCCAGTCAAACCATGGGAATCTCAACGACCCGGATGTGTTTAATGCTTTGTCGGCAGTTGCTGATGAGAAGCTGGTATTCAGAGGTCATACTGACGAAATCCGGGCGGTTCTGATCAATAAATCCGGCAACAGGCTTTATTCCTGCAGTACAGATGGCGCCATCATGCAATGGAATCCGGAAAAACCGGAGGATCCTCCCGGAAAATTTAATTTGCCGAAACGAATTAAATATGAATTCAGAGCACTGGCATTGAGTAAAGATGAAAAGTGGCTTGCAGCCGGAACTGCTTCGGGTGAAATTCTGCTTTATAATACTTCAAAAACCAACGAACTGCCTGTTGTAATCAATACACAAAGCGGATCGATTTCCCAGCTTGGCTTTTGTAAAAAAAACAATCTGGTTTCATCCGGAAATAACGGACTCTTAAAGATCTGGGATCTGGGTTCTGCTGTGCCCGTTGAGAAAAACAGTATCCGTCAGACAAAGAAAATTTCAGCAATCGCATATCATGAAGGAAAAGACCTGTTGTATTTTGGTACGGTTACCGGACAATTGTTCTCATTGAAAATGCATGGAGAGGAATCCGGTCCGGAACTTATTACCAAGGTTCAGAAATCAATTTCAGCATTAACATTAAGCCCTGATAATCAATATATTGCAATCGGAATGGGTTCTGGATTAATAAAAGTCATTCACTCCGGACATCCGGAAACAGGCCAGATTGATCTGATCGGGCATGTCTCGCCCATTACCGCTCTGGTGTTCAGTTCGAATGGAAAATCTCTGGCTTCTTCCAGTTATGACCGGACAATCCGGCTCTGGAATTACCTTGAGACGACCTCTCCGCCGGTATTGTTAACCGACAATGACAAATGGGTTTATGGCATCACGTTTACACCGGATCAGCAAAAAATTATCAGTTGTGGTGCCGATAAAACACTAAGGGTATTTCAGATTAACCCGGAAGTTTTATCGGGCAGGATTTGTGGTTTTGTAAAACGAAATCTGACGGAAAGTGAATGGAATAAATATATCGGCAATGATATACCCTATCATAAAACCTGCGATAAAAAGTGATAAGAAATGAAGTAACACGAACGAATATGAAGATTTTTACCCCTTTAATTATTCTTTTCATTGGGATTTTTCTTCAGTTGCTACCCGGGGTGCAATTATCTGCCCAGAATATGTGTGGGGAAGAAAAACTGAATGATGCCAGAAAGAAATATGGTACCGGTAATTTCGATCAGGTAGTGAACTTGCTTCAGCCGTGTATCAACAGTCAGGGATTCAGTGGTTTGCAAAAACAGGAAGCCTGCCGTTTATTATCGATGACTTATCTGGCCATGGATTCGACCCGTTTGGCCACCGATGCTGCTATTGAGTTGCTTTCGATCAATCCGAATTTTGAGGCAGATATATTCGATCCTCCGATATTTATTGCCATTGTTCGGACACTGAAAGAAAGCGGATCTACCCTGCTTGTAAAATCGGTTTCCAAGAAAGCAGAAAGCCTGTATGAAGCTCCGGCATCAGTTCTGATCATTACGGAAAAGGAAATCAGGGAAAGGGGTTATTCCGATATGGAAGCGCTCTTCAGTGATCTTCCGGGCTTCGATATTTCCCGGAATTACAGTTCAGTTTATTCAAACCTTTACCAGAGAGGATACCGTTCGAATGAAACCAACAGAACCATCTTTTTTGTGGATGGTGTGGAGGAAAACAACCTCTGGTCGAATACAGCTTATTGGGACATGCAATATCCGATCAGCAATGTAAGTCGTGTGGAAATAATTTACGGACCGGCTTCTACCATGTACGGAGCCAATGCCTTCGCCGGAGTTGTGAATATACTGACCAAAGAGCCCGAAGAAATCACCAAAGGAAAATCGTTTGGAATCAATGCTCAGACTGGTTATGGTACTTATAATACCCGCTACGGGGATATGACAGTCGGAGGTAAATATAAAAGCTTCTCTTTTACCCTTACCGGCAGATTGTATCTGACAGATCAGATGGATTTGTCGAAATATCCGGAATATGACTATGATCCTGCATTTTATGAATCGGTTGACTATAAAAAGATGCTCAGTGTTACCTCCAATGCCCAAAAGTATTATGACGATAATCATTTGTCGGATACCTCTGCACTTTTTAATGTAATCCGGAACCCGCAGAATGCCGTTACCGCGCTGATGCTCACCGATAGCGGGGCGAGTCTGGCCAAAACTTTCGACAAAGCCGCAGTTACCAACCAGGTATTAAATGGTCACCCCTTGGGCTATTCCAATAAATACGATGACTGGCTTATCAACGGGAAAATGAGAATAGGTGATTTTACAATTGGATTTCAGCGGTGGAAAGCCATACATGGCGGGACCAATCTGTTCAACGACAATAACATCAGTGGTGCCCTGAACGGAAGTGTTTTTGCGCCTGTTCAGAATTTTTTCTATGCCAAATATGAAAAAAACATCAACGATAAGCTTGTGATTACCAATACAGTACAATTAATGATCCATGAGCTTGACAATGAAACCTCTTCCAATACTTTAAATAATTATTCGAACGGGAAACGCAAACTGGCTGATCTGGTCAAGAATAAACCAGCCTATTGGTTACAGATGTATTTGTACCAGATTTCGAAGCAGATGCGGGATGAATTAAAAGTTATTTACACCCCGTCCAAAAAGCTTGACCTGGTTTCCGGGCTGGAAATCAGAAATAGTCTTTTACAGGGGAATTATCTGATTTCGTTTGCGCCGGTAGATATTCCGTCTGACAGTGGATTTGTAGGCGGGAGTTCTACCAATCAGGGGCTTATTCTGGGTGGCAATACCTATGACATCCGGGATATTGGTGTCTATTCACAGGCCAATTATAAACCCTGGTCTTTCCTGAAAATCACGTTGGGTGGTCGTATCGATGACAATAAAATCCGGAAACTGGGTGGGTATGGTACGCAGTTCAATCCGAGAATTGCCCTGGTTTATACACCATCCCGGTTTATACTTAAAGCGATATATTCTGAGGCTATTAAAGATGCTGATAACTGGACAAAGTTTGCCACAACGGATTTTCGCAAGCTGCCCAGTCCATCCCTGGAACCCGAGAAAGCAAAAAATCTCGAAGGAAGTATTGCCTATAATCCTGACAAGAATCTGTATGCCTGTATTAATGTCTTTAATACGTCCTATTCGGGCGTAATCGGAACGAAAGAAGTGCCATACCAGGGAGGAACAACCACACAGAATGCTCCCATCGGGTCAATGACAATCACGGGACTTGAAGCAAATATGACTTTCAAATGGATGAATTATAATTTCTTTGGTAATTACACTTTTATCATGGATGCAAAAAGCACTGCCAATGGTCTGACGTCGAATATTGGTGATATTTCATTGCATAAATTCAATATCGGGGCGAATGCTTTATTATACAACCGCCTCAATTTAAACATCAGATTAAATTATATCGGCGACAGAGAAACCGGGACCGGTACTACTGTTCCGGCCAATCCGGGGGTATTTACTTCGCATACGCTGGTGAATATGGCGATAACATATGAGATGAAATGGGGACTGAGTTTTCAGTTGGTGTGTAACAACCTCACAGATGTGCGCTATTCTGATCCCGGAGTCAGAAGTGCAGATGGGTTTCAATATGCTTACCGGACTCCGCAAAAAGAAAGGAACATTATCATGAAGGTCATATATAACCTGGACCGGTAATATTAAATGGTATAAAAAATAAAACAACGAAGGTGAACCGAGTGCTGTCAAAACTCCTGCAGATCAAGAAAGAAGAACAGAAGCCTGTTTTTCTGCTGATTCTTTATGGATTCTTTATGGGTGCTTCGATTGCTTTTTTCTATACCTCCTCGATTTCGCTGTTTTTGCATAATTTTCAGCGGGATATGCTCCCGTACAATTATATTGCCGGGGGTCTGGTATTGTATCTGTTTGGGAGAGGATTCAGGCGGTATCAGAAAACACTGAGTATTTCTGGCATACTGATATATGGTATTATTTTTCTGTTGATTACCTCCGGAATTATTATTATTGGCTACATTTTGACAAGCAGTAGCTGGATCGCCTTTCTGATGTTTTTGTGGATAAACGTGTTCCTGTTTATTCATACAGTCGGGTTCAACGGGATGGCTTCGCGCCTTTTCAACCTGCACCAGGGAAAACGATTGTATGCGGTTATAGGTGTTGGGGAAGTCATTTCCAACGTTCTGGGTTTCTTCTCTGTACCGTTCATCCTGCGGGTGGTTCATACAGAATACATGGCCTTGATTACGCTGGGAACACTTGCGATCACCCTGGGAGTTATCCTGGTGATTATTAAGAACTACCGCGAAGAATTATCCGTAAAAGGCTCCGCTAAAAAGCCTGCTGCTCAGTCCAATAACCGCTTTTCCGACCTTTTTAAGAATCAATATACCCTCTATCTGTTTGTTCTGGCCCTGTTGCCTGTGTTTGGACTGTATTTTGTTGATTTTGTTTTCTTTGGGCAAACTCAGATTGCATTTCCCCAAAAAGAAGTATTATCCGGATTTATCGGGATTTTCTTTGGGGTGATGGCTTTGGTTGAATTTCTCATTAAAACACTTGTTTATGGGCGGTTAGTGGAGAAATTCGGACTCAAACCCGGGCTGATTGCACTTCCTGTTTTACTCCTTTTCAGCACCATCCTTGCCTCGTTTTCAGGCACATTCTTTGGAGTGGCTTCGATGTTTTCCTTCGTTGTTTTAAGCAAACTGTTTATCCGTTCAATCCGAAATTCCATAAATGATCCTTCTTATCTGATTCTTTATCAGGCTTTACCTGCTCAGGAACGATTTGCTTTTCAGGGGAAATTAGAAGCAGGACCGAAGGCGATATCGAATATCGTTGTGGGAGCAATATTAATTTTGCTTTTGAAACTGAACGTGAGTCTGGTAGTTTTTAATTATGTATTTATCCTGGTTCTGGTGTTCTGGACCTGGGCCAGCTTCCGCATGAATGATCTCTACCGGGATGAATTGAAAAAAATTCTGAATACGAAAGCAACACATACGGATGAAACAAAACCGGATTCCTCAGAAAACCGATATGTTCAAAACCTGGAAGAAAAGGTTTCGGAAAGCGGCAGTTTGCTTTCGCTGCATGATCTTGAAAGTTTTGCTCATTCAAAAAGTGCTGATCATCGTGAGCTTGCTGCACTTCAATTGAGCCATTCGGGTCGTTATCAGGCAGTTCAGCTGTTACGTCTGTTGCTGAATGATCCGGATCCTGATGTCAGGAAAGCCGCCATTCTGAGCGCCGGTTATATTAAAAGTCATGAATTCTGGCCCTTTTTACTCGACAATCTGTTATCAGAATCCTATCACAAAGAAGCGATTCTGGCGTTAACGGAGATCGGAATACCGATCATTCGCGACCTTGACGGATTGGCAAAAAAACAGGAAGCCAATCCGGATATATTGAAAAGGATTATTTCACTGCTGGGTCGTATTGGTGAAAAGGAAAGTATTGCCAGACTCAGGTCCTATATGAACTATCCTGTATATCAGGTGAGAAAGGAAGCCATGCTGGCCTTGTGCGAAAACAGGTATAATGCAATCGCATCCGAAATTCCGGTTATTAAAAGAAGTGTTGAGGAAGAAATTTCCATTATTGTATGGTATATGGGGTGTATCCGGGATTTACAGAACCATGCCCTTACCACGGATCTGATTGTCGGGCTTCAAAATGAGATTGACGAAAAAAGGCATTACATTTTTAACTTATTATCCCTCCTTTTCGACCCTGCCATTATGAATCATATTCGGGAACATCTCCGGCAGGGAACACCCGAAGCCAAGATTTATGCAGTTGAATTATTTGACATGATGGTTAGCAGTGATATCAAAGGTCTGATACTGCCCCTGCTGGAGGATCTTCCGCTGCATCAGGTGCTGACAGCCTATCAGGAAACCTTCCCACAGGAAAATCTGGTGCTATTCGAACGTTTAACGGATATAATTCACAAAGACTTTTCACATATTGGATGGAAAACAAAAGCAGAAGCCATTAAACTGCTGGCGATGCAACCATCTGCAAAGACAATACATGTATTATATGCCTGTTTAAGCCATCCGGATGAACGGATCTGGCAACCTGCCTGTAAAGCCTTAGTGAAAACAGATGAAAACGAATTGTCAAAAAATATCCTCCTTTATGGTAAAGACAGGGAGAAATTTCTTCATAAATCACAAACAATTTAATACGATATCGAATAAAAAGTTTTTCTAAACGGGTTAAATGATTCACAAAAAAAATTGATAATGCTCGGCCTTCGAATAAATAAATCTGAAAACAGCAGGCAAATCCTGTTCATTTTTCTGCTTGTTCCATGGATACTCATTCGTATTTGTCATGGGCAGCCTGTAAAGCACGAAACAGGTTTTCCTTTTCTGAAGTATTATTCTGCAAAAGAATATAAGGCACATACCCAAAATTTTGCGGGGGTGCAGGGACATCACGGACTGATGTATTTTGGAAATTTCGCCGGAATTCTTGAATATGACGGTGTAAACTGGAGATTGATCCCGACAGCAAAACAAACCAAAGTATCGGCATTGGGTATCGATTCGTTGGGCTGGATATATGTCGGTGCACTGGGAGAAGTGGGATATCTTGCACCGGATGACCGGGGAAATCTGAGATTTATCGGTTTAACAGAGAAACTTCCTGAAAATGAACAGAAATTTCAGGAAATAATATCCTGTTTACCTTCGAAAGAGGGTGTGTTTTTTATATCAGCGAACCGGATTTTTCTTTGGAACGGAAAGGTTTTTAAAACATGGAGTGCACCGGACCCGATTATGTCCGCATTTTTGGTGTATAACACCCTGTATTTCCAGGTAAAAGGAAAAGGTTTGCAGTGCATTGTAAAGGATCAGTTTCAGCAGGTAAGCGGAGGGGGAATCTTTACTTCCGCTGTTGAAATCCGCGCCATGATTGCTTTCCGGGATAATACAATACTGTTGGCTACAAACAATCAGGGCCTGTACCTGAAAACCGGAACCGGGATTGAACCCTTCCGGACAGAAGCCGATGATTTTCTGAAAGAGAATAAAATTACCTGCGGAGTTCAATTGGAGAATAAGGAACTGGCTTTGGGTACCTTGCGCAAAGGCATTGTTATTTTAAGTGAAAAAGGTAACAAAATCCTTATTCTGGACAGTAAAGCCGGGATTCCGGATGAAAATGTCACCAGTATTTTTATCGACCGCAATCAATCGCTGTGGTTAACCTTAAATGATGGATTGGCGCATCTGGATTATCCGTCACCATTTGGGGAGTTCGGGCAGGGTAATGGCCTGCAGGGAGGTGTTCTGGACATGATCCGGCACAAGGGAACACTTTATACGGCTACCTACCAGGGCCTATTCCGGTATAATCCAACTTTAGCTTCTTTTGTTGCAGTTCCGGGGATTTTAAATGCATGTTGGTCTCTTGCATCTGTTGGAAACAGTCTCATCATCGCCAGCAGCCAGGGTGTATTTGAGGCGGGAAACGGGAATCCGGTCATGGTGGCAGATGGATTTTCTCTGGTGGTACACCCGTCAACTGCAGATCCTACTAAAATATTTGTCGGACAAACGGATGGTCTTCTTGAATTAATCAATGATAATAAAGGACTCAGAAAAGGGAGTAAAATTAAAGGCGTATCACAGGAAATCCGGGAAATCACGGAAGACAATCAGGGTCAGATCTGGTTTTCGGGAGCCGAAGGGAATATTTTTATGTTCAAAATAAATAATCCCGGTACTCTTAGGCAATATGGCGAAAAAGACGGACTGCCGGCAAGTCCGGGGAAACATCTTAACATCATCTCAGGTCAGTTATATATCACCA
Source organism: uncultured Bacteroidales bacterium (assembly GCA_964386485.1). Lineage (GTDB taxonomy): Bacteria > Bacteroidota > Bacteroidia > Bacteroidales > CAIXZF01 > CAIXZF01. The sequence goes on from CAYLTH010000044.1 coordinate 10,080, forward strand.
CTGCACAGGGCATTTTCGTAAAACATGAAAAAGACGACCGGTTTGTTATTAGCACGCTAATCCCGGCCGACAGCGCAGCAAACAGCAGCTGGATTAACCGTCTTGTTGAAGATAACAACCAGCATATCTGGACACAGGGAGGCGACGAGAAACAAATCGCCATATACCGGAAACAATCCGATAACCGGTATATCCGGAACAATGTACCGTTCCTTCCTGTTGCAGACCGTGTTTTCCGGGTAATCTATCCTGAATTAAATGATATTACCTGGTTGGGTGGTCCGGAAGGAGCCATACGGTATAACGAAACGGCAAAACATCCTGCCTCAGAATGCCCTGCTCCATTGATCCGGAAAGTGATGATTAACAACGACTCTGTTATCTTCAACGGATCATTTGCAGATTCAGCACTGTACATTGCAGGAAAACAACAGGTGAAAAATCTGCCGGTCCTTAATCCAGACCAGAACACTTTGCTGTTTGAGTTTGCCAGCCCTTCCTTTCACCTCAAAGAAATTGTACAGTATCAGTATTTTCTGAAAGGATTTGATGATACCTATTCCGAATGGAAGCCGGATTCCCGGAAAGAATACACCAATCTTCCAAGCGGACGCTATGTTTTCAAGGTAAAGGCAAAGGATATTTATGGAAATATCAGCGAAGAATGTGTTTTTTCCTTCCGGATTCTGAAACCATGGTACCTCACCTATTTCGCTTATTTTGTGTATGTTATACTGATTGCTGTACTCTTATATCTCGTTGTAAAATGGCGGTCACAAAAACTGATAAAGGAAAAGAAACGCCTTGAAAACCTCATCCTGGAAAGAACAGCCGAAGTGGTTCAGCAAAAGGAGGAGATGGAGCAGCAGAGCCTTGAACTGGCCTTTAAAAATGAGGAACTCGAACGGATTAATATCGTTGTAAAATCGATCAATGCCCAGATTGATTTTTCTAACCTCCTGCAATCCATTCTCGAAAAATTTATGGTCATACGGGGTGTCGAAAGAGCCTCTGCAATTGTGCACGACAAAAACCAGGATACATATCGGTTCAAGGCAGCCCTGGGCTGGGACTTTCATTCCTATGAGCAAATTGAATTCAGCCTGAAAGAACTCGAAGATAAATACCTGCAGAAAACCAAAGAAATCTCGGAAGATATTTTCCTGAAAACAGATTTCACCTCCTATCCGCTACAGGAAGGTATTGACGGGCTTACCGCTCCAAAAGCCATGCTGCTGATGGTGATCCGGATTGATAATAAAGTCGGTGGTTTTCTGGTTCTGGAAAACAGTTCAAAAACAGACGCCTTCAGGCCCAATGACCTGAGTTTTGTCATCAACCTCCGGCAACATATCATCTCTGCCTTTATTAAAACCGGTATTCTTGAAGAAATGCAGAAAACGCTGCACGAATTGAAAGATACCCAGGATCAATTGGTTCAGTCGGAAAAACTGGCATCACTTGGTCAGCTTACAGCCGGGATAGCCCATGAAATCCAGAATCCACTCAATTTTGTGAACAATTTTGCAGCATTGTCAATTGATCTGGCAGGCGAACTAAAGGAAAACATGGACAAGGTAAAGGAATCCATTGATCCGGATATATATCTGGATATGGATGAAGTTACCGGAATGATCGCATCGAATGTTCAAAAGATTCTCCAGCATGGAAAACGGGCTGAAAGCATCGTGAAAGGTATGTTGCAGCATTCACGGGGGCGTACCGGCGAATTCGAACTGACAGATATAAATAATATGGTATCGGAGTATGTGAATCTGGCATACCATGGTATGCGGGCAAAAGATAAGTCTTTTAACACAGCCCTGAAATCAGATCTGGATCCTGCCGTTGGTAAGAGTCGGGTTGTTCCACAGGA
>CAYLTH010000044.1:12055-24526 GCA_964386485.1 uncultured Bacteroidales bacterium
CCCTGAAATCAGATCTGGATCCTGCCGTTGGTAAGAGTCGGGTTGTTCCACAGGACCTGAGCCGTGTTATCCTGAATATCGTAAACAACAGCTGCTATGCAGTCGACCAGAAAGTAAAAAGCCAGATAGCCGGTTACCGCCCCGAAATCAGCGTTTCAACGAAAAAACTGGACAAGAATATTCAGATAACGATACATGATAATGGCATCGGAATTCCGCAATCCGTTGTGGATAAGATCTTTAATCCCTTCTTTACAACCAAGCCCACCGGGCAGGGAACGGGTTTGGGTTTATCGATGAGCTTTGATATTATCAGCCAGATTCACAAAGGAAAATTAGAAGTTAAAACAGCAGAAGGAGAATTTACCGAGTTTATTATCACCATTCCCGAGAATCTTCAAAAATGAAAGAACAGCGAAAACATAGTGCAGGTTTGCTTTTCCGGTTTGGAGTTGTGCTACTGATCACAATTACAGGCATGATTGAATCTGCATTTAGCCAGACTACCTCAAAACTGGAACACTACAGCTATTTTAACAGTGGTCTTCGCCAATCTTTTACCATGACCAGCAGAAAGCCATTGACAGACAAATGGGGTTTTAATACCCTTGTTACGGTGAAAAGCACGATGGGCGGAGGTTTAGTGGGACTTGACTACAAAATTACCACGTGGTTGCAGGCCGGCATGATGGCAGGCTATGATATCCAGGTGAATTCGGTGGTTTTAATTCCCTATGTTGTCATGAAAAAGGACAAAGTATTGTTTTCTGCTACCTATCTCCGGATAGGAGAAGTACTGGATTTGTTTGAACTGGCCCTTATGTATGAAGAAAAAAATATAAAGTTGGGAGCGATTGCACGGAACTATTTCGGTGTCGGACCGCGGGTTGACCTGCGCATTCCTAAAACACCGGTTTTTCTGTGGGCAGCCGGATTGTATGAATGGAAAAAAGATAATTATGGTTTGATGGCAGGCTTCACCCTTCCTTTGGCTGCGTCGTCAACCACTAAATAAAACACTACCTATGCAAAATGCAGGACTAATCAGTATGGGAGGCTTTCTCCCTTCAAAAAAGTACCCTGATGCCAAACTACCGGGTCTGGTCAGGTATTTACGCGAAGAAACGCTGTTGCCGGAAGCGTATATACGGCAGCTTGAAGAAAGCGGACATCTGCCCGGAACAATAGAAACCAACTTTGACGGATGGGAAAGTAAACCCTGGTTCGAGGCCTGGCTTAAAAGTATGCCCGAGAAAAAAAGAAATGATCCGTTTCAGGGCTCAAAAGAGCGGCGGAGGGTACCCATGGATCCGGTTTCGATCCGCGAATCGGTCTACCCTCATCCCATGCTTGCTTCAGATGCAGAAACCCTGGCCGGTGCCATGGCTTTGTATCATGCCGGCATCAAACGGGAGGAAATTGATCAGGTCATCGTTCATTCACAGGTTTCTGACCTGGCATTGCCTGCCAATGCTTCCCTGGTCCAACACAAGTTAAAGTTGCCCTATGCCGGCGCTTTTGCAATCGACAGCTGTTGTTCGAGTTTTATTACAATGATGCAGGTTGCCACCAGTCTGGTCAGATCAGGTGTGAAGAAGAATGTGCTTATTATTGGCAGCATTCTGGACAGCATGATCAATGATAAATCAAATTATTACAGTGTGAATACAGGTGATGCAGCTGTAGCCGGAGTCATCAGCCGTGTGGAAGAAGGGCACGGATATCTGGGTTCCGATTCGTTCAGCGACGGAGCCCGCCACGATGGCGTTATCTTCACTAGACGGCAACCCCATTTGTTGCGAAAAACTGCAAGCGGCCCCACGCATGAACAGGAATTTGTCACCTTTCATAACCCGGTAGCCCTCAAAGCCATTGCGACACAGGCTCAGGAAGATATTTTAAAGGTGGTAACCCGTGTACTGGAAAGATCCGGTCTGACAAGCCGGGATATCAACCTTTTGGTAACCCATCAGCCGGTTGCCTGGACGGCCAATGCCTGGAGAGAATCGATTGGTGTAGCACCGGAACGTTTCTATGAATCATATGAAAAATACGGAAATATTGCTACGGCAAGTGCTCCGGTCAACCTTCTGGAAGGAATCGAGCAGGGTATGCTCAAACCGGGCGAAATAGCCATGCTGGCATCGACAGGAGCCGGTGAGAATTTCATTGCCCTGTTGGAACGTGCTTCACCCCAGCTCATTCGCAATACCATACTTTAATCTGATGGAAAGAAAATCATTAGCAGGTCGTGTTGCCCTGGTAACAGGGGGGTCCGGAGAAATTGGCCGGGGAATTGCCCTGAAACTGGCAGAGGAAGGAGCCGATATAATCCTGACAGCTCATTCATCGCTCAGCAAAGGACAACAGGTACAGTCCGAAATTGAAGAAAAAGGCCGGAAATCGCTGCTGATTCAAACCGATCTCGCGGATCCGGCAGCCGTTGACGATTTGATGATTCAGGCAAAACAGGCATTTAGTCACATCGATATTCTGGTGAATAATGCCGGAACCAGCGGCTTTATGGGGCCGGTAACCGAAACCTCACCCGAAGACTGGGATAAACTCATCCGGACAAACCTGTACAGTGCTTTCTATACCTCCCGCCTGGTCATTCCACTCATGATCTCGAATGGATTTGGCCGGATCATCAATATCTCCTCCATCGGATACCGCAGACTGCTCCCGAATATGGCGTCGTACCTGGTCAGCAAGGCCGGTCTCAATACCCTCACTCAGGCGCTTTCGCTGGAAAACGGGCGTTTTGGGATTACTGTGAATGCGATTGCTCCCGGACAAGTAAGTACAGAAAGAATACTGAATGTGCGTTTGCCGGGATTATCAAAACAATCCGGCCGTACTGTGGAAGAAATCCAGCATAGCATGTTAAAGGAATCTCATACCGGAAAATTCTCAACCATTGAGGATGTGGCGGAACTGGTATGGTTTCTTTCGACTGAAAAGGCTGGTAATATTACAGGCGAAATTATTGACCTTACAGGTGGGTTTTAATCAGAAATCAGAGTTTACTCGATCCCCGGTTTTTTTCCTGGCGTTTGGCTTCTTTGTCAGCTCGTTTTTCCTTGAGGCTTTTAACAGCTTCCTTTTTTACGGATTTCTCGCGGATGGATTTTTCTTTTGACATGGGTTTCTTTTTTAAAGGTTAGGACAAGGATTAAAGATTCCGGCTTTAACCCTTACGTAATCGTCAATAAAGGTAAGCCTTTTACCGGGCAATAAGCACCGGTGCCTGAAGAGTTTTTCCGTCGGAACAGCGCAGACGCATAAAACATAATCCGGACCGGAGAGATTCTGTATTGATAACCAGATGATTAGAACCAATACTCAGCTGCTCACTGCGGGTCAGCAGCTTTTGTCCGAGTACGTCTGTAAATTCGAGCAAAACCGGAATTCCATCTGCCGACCGGATGTCGAGGTTCAATACATTGGCTGCAGGGTTGGGATAGACGGCATCGATAGAAAAGGCGTTTACCTGAATACCATCCTGAAGCGAGGTAACAATTCCGCCGGGTGTAATCGAAATGTTCAGATAATCCACTACCGGACTGGCAGCCGATAAGGTCACCACCCAGGGCACAACAGGAATAGACGTTACTTCAGCCCTGACTTTATAACTGCCATAGGCCAGATTATCAAAGGAAAATTCCCCGTTTGCATCCGAATAGGTAATCATGAGTACCTGGTCGGTCATATCAGTCAGCAATACTTCGATGCCCGGAGCCGGTACACCCGATGTTGTAAACTTGAGTCCGGTAGTCACAGTGCCTCCGATATTTCCCGGACCGGCGAGCGGCTGAAAGGCATAGATCAGTGTAATATTATAGGGATTATTCAACTGTAATGTTGAAATGGTATCCGCAAGCGTCCAAAATGGCGTATTCCCAAAATAGGTAGGCAAATGGGTGTACCAGAAAGCCGAAACATCCACCGGCATGGCTTTGAGGAGATAATTTCCGGGAAGGATGTTTGGTATAGTGTAACACTCATTGATGAGAACGGTATCAAAGGCAGAAAATCCTCCACCCAAAACATTCTGATTATAAAGCACCACACTTCCGGTATCCAGCGGAACACCCAGATCAATACAGCCGTTAAAAGAAGCCATGGAAACCTGAATGGGAACAGAAGAAGTAGCATAGCAAAAGAAGGTATCCATCGTTGCAAGACCCACATTGTACAGGCCGGGTTGTGCATAAGTGTGTGTCGGATTTTGTGAGCTGGAGGTTGTCCCATCTCCAAAATACCAGGTATAATTATATGGTGCAGTTCCTCCGGTGGCATTCCCGGTAAAGCTCACCGTAGTCCCGGACATGGTATAAGAAATTGAATTCGAACAGGAAATTGGAGAGCCTCCGTTAATGCTTCCATTTACAAATACTGTCGGGATTACGGTTCCATTAGCATTGCTGATCTGATTCTGACCCATACTCATGGTATCCCACGTGAGATTACAGGCTCCGTAATTGTATTGAAATTTTAGCGTAACTAGCTGTTGTGTACCGGTTAATGCTAAGGGTGTAAGACCAAACCATGCCAGCTTGAATTCATATAAATTATTATTAGTGAGAAAAAAACCAGATGCTAAAGCCGGGTTAACGGCTGAATCAGAAATGTAGGTTATCACGTTGGGACTATACAAAAATGTCATAGACATACTGTGTAAATCATTTGGAATATTCGATATTGTAATGGGTATATGGATATACTCCCCCGGTGTTGTGGCTGTATAATTACCAATACTAACCTCAATAGGAAGCTGAGCATGAACAGGATATGGATTTCCTGCCCAAATGGCAAAGATGAACAGGCAACTGATGAGCAGGCTTTTCTGCAGGATTGTTTTCATGGGAATTGGGTTGAAATAGTGAATTTTATTTTAGGATAGTAAATTTTGATATGGAATTGAATCCGGATTTTGTTTGGGAATGCAGGCAATACATACCCGGCTTCAGGCTTGAGGTTTGAATACGGTATTGCCGGTTCCCGTTGCAAACCAATTCCGTCTGCGAAATTATTAGTTTTCCGGCGAGATCGTAGACTTCATACGATACCGGCAATTCCTGACCGGATTGTATCTCCAAAAAAATCTGGTCACAGCCAGGATTAGGAAACAGAATCGGATCAACGCTTTTGGCGACATCATCCGAAATACCGGTGAAGATTCCGCTCAATAAAGTAATGGTTGTGTCGTGCTGACAAAATAAGGCATCCATTGCTGTCAGAGTCACATAAAAATTCGACGCTGCTGCATAGGTATGAACCGGATTTTGCAGATTCGAACTATGCCCGTCACCGAATTCCCATTCATAGGTATAGGGAGCAACCCCCAATGCAGTGGTGGTTGAAAAACTCACCGAAAGCTGCGAAACAGAATATGAAATAGTGTGCTCAAAAACAGGCGGACAGCCTCCGTTCACATTACCATTTAAAAATATGGCAGGGTAAGACATGCCCACAACATTTGTGTAATCACAATAGAGGCTATCCCAGATCAGATTGGTAGCTCCGGTTTGGTAAACAAGTTTAAACACAACCAGGGTAACAGTATCCGGAATACTAAGACCTGAAACACTAAAATAAGCAAGTGCGATTTTTCCGGCTTGAGCTCCGCTAATAAGTATATCGCCGGGTGAAATTAGCGGGTGTAAGTCTTTATAACCTGCATAGCTTAAAACAAGCGGATGATAGTTCAGTATAAGAGAAATGGAATTAATATCGGTAAAATTGGTTACCCTGACAGGCATTTCAAGTGTATCTCCCGGATTGGCAGTATAGTGTCCGATCGAGGTTACAATGCTTGTTTGCGGATAGACCACCGAAAGTATTCCGAAAAATATCAGTCCTGAAATCAGTATTCTAATATTTGCAATTTTCATAACCCGGTGAACAATTTATTTGAACCAATAAAAGTATAAAAATACTATCAATAAGTCAAGTTCCCGCATAAAAATCTATACACCCCTTGAAATGTGGGCTTTGCATGAGTTATCAACAAACTTGCATATCGGAATTCGCTGATAGTATATTTGTGCTTAACCAAAACCGAAAGTCCTATGAAAAAAATGCTATCATTATTCATTGTTGTTGTATTATTTGGAACATCAATCCTTAATGCTCAGGTACTTACCAGCAAAAAGGGAACCCCCATCCTTCCGGCAGCCGGGGATTATGTCATCGGAATCGGAGCCACTCCCCTGCTTGATTTTGCAGGAAATCTCATAAAAATAAACAGTGGAAATTCCTATTCCAGCGATGCTGCCTGGAATTCGATCCGGAATGACAATACAGTTTACCTCAAGTATTTTCTGGATGATAAAACAGCCGTCAGAGCACGATTACGCATCAACAAAACCTCCAGAAAAGAAACCAGTTTTGTAACGAAAAACCAATCTCCCAATATTGATCCATTTCAGTATGTTGAGGATAGCTGGGTACATAATACAACCAATATCCTGATTTCAGGAGGTTTGGAAAAAAGAAGAGGCTATGGCAGATTACAGGGATTTTATGGTGCAGAAGTTTCATTGGCTATAACCGGTGCCGCGACAGATAAGTACACCTATGGAAATGATCTGGATGCCACCTATACCAATCCAAACAGAACAAATTTCAATGGAAATGTTATCTGGGGTTTCCCAACAACCTATGCAACGGAAGTGAAAACCAAAGCTGCTTTTGGATTTGGTGTTGGCGTATTTGCCGGAGTAGAGTATTTTGTACTCCCTAAAATATCAATTGGCGGTGAATTTGGCTGGAGTATCGGCATGAACCTGAGCCAAAGCAATGGCGAACGTACTCAGGATATGGAATACTGGGGAACACCTCCGGGCTCAACATCCACCACAAACGGAGTTCAGAAAGTAACTACAAAAGGAGGAAAAACATCCTACTTTAATATCGACAACAGTCAGACCGGAGGCAATTTATTCCTCTTGTTTCATTTTTAGAAATTCCATTCTTTTTAACAAAGAGGGCTTCCCGGAAACCGGAAAGCCCTCTTTTATTAAGAATTTAAATCAAATTAAAGTCCGAGCATATATGCTACTGAAATACCAAAAACTTTGTTTTTAATGGAGGTACTGCCAAGAGTGGCATCATCAATATTTGAAAGATTAGCCAATCCCAAACCATATTGAGCTCTGATCTGGAAATTCATCATTTCAAAACCGGCACCAATATTGAGTCCGAAATCCATGCCTTTCATATCATCGGTATCACTACTGCCGAATTTAATGGCCTCATCCGTATTTTCATATCCGAGGGTTGCAAGATCCATTCCCGGGATATTAGTCTCGAGGGTAACATCAGTAGTAACTTTACCTCCAATACCCAATCCGATGTATGGACCAGCGGTGAAGAATATTTTTTTATCATCAAGATCCAGCTTTACAATAGCGTTAATGGGGATTTCCAGGTAAGCCGGTTTAATTTTCATATCACCGGTTATTTTGTAGTACATTCCCATAATATCCTGTGAGAATTCAAACTCAGATTTACAGCCTTTACCACTGTATAAAAGACCTGCTTCAACACCGAACATGTCTGTCAGTGTGTATTCAGCCATGGCACCAAAATGGAAACCAACCAGCCCTTTTGGTGCCGGAGTAGCGTCCGCAATTGTCATATTGGCGAAATTAACACCGGTTCTCAGGCCAACGCGCAATTCTGAATCAGCGCTTTTTTTCTTCTTTTTTGCCAGTAATTCACCAGCACCGGGAGCTGCATTGAGTTGTAATCCTGCGAAAGCAAGAACAATAATAAATAATAGACTTTTTTTCATGATTTTTGATATTTAGTTAATAATTAGGAATTTGTAATTAATTTTTAAACAAAATAAAACCGAATCCGGCTTTATTTTATTCCAAAAAATGATCAAATCTGAATCAAAATTAAGCTAAATATCAGTCCTGATACTACTTTTTTAATAATGCGTTCCGGTTTTTAACTAAAATATTGATTTAGGTTTGCTTTTTTCTGCATGAATATTTACCTTTCGTTTGATTTTCAATTCAATACCGATTCACGCAAAAATCAGAATATATGGATAACCCTCTTGTTGTTTTAATTGTTGATGATAATCCAATCAATATCAACATTATTCAGGTATTGCTTTCTCAGGAAAATGTGACCGTATTTGATACACTTTCAGGTGAAGATGCCCTGAAAATTGCTGCCAATACAAAACCGGATCTGGTTCTGCTGGATGTTCTGTTACCCGGTATTAATGGATACGAGGTCTGCCGCACTATTAAAGGGAATCCTGAATTCAAAAATACAATGGTAATTATGCTTTCTACCGTTTTAAAAGAGAGCGAGCATATTGCAGAAGCCCTGGAATCCGGTGCAGATGCGTTTATCGGACGACCTGTTTCCAACCGTGAACTGACAGCCAGATTATCCGCAGCATTCAAGATGATTCGTACCGAAAAAGCGCTTCTGGAACGGGAACTCCATCTTCGCACCCTGATCAATGCCATGCCGGATATTGTTTGTTTTAAAGATGGCGAAGGCAAATGGCTGACTGCCAATGATTTTGATTTAAAACTCTTTCAGCTGGAAGGAGTTGATTATGTAGGGAAAACAGACTCTGAACTGGCTCAGTACAGTACTTTCTACAAGGATGCCTTTCTTGCCTGTGAGGAGTCTGATGAAATTGCCTGGAAGAAAGGTGTTGCCAGCAGAGCAGATGAAGTTATTCCCTTACCGGATGGAACAGAAAAAACATTTGATATTATTAAAATACCAACATTTACAGAAACAGGTGAGCGAAAAGGGCTCATTGTTGTTGGTCGGGATATAACAGAGCGGAAAAAAGCCGGAAATCAGCTCCGCCAAAAAATTGAAGAACTGGAATTGTTCAATAACCTGACGATCGACCGGGAATTGAAAATGATCGAATTAAAACAGGAAATTAATACGCTTCTGAAATTATCCGGGAAACCCGCAAAATATACTATCAGTTAAGGGTTTCAGCACTAATCGCCAAAACAAATCCCCAGCCCGCGTGCAGTGCGAACCAGTGCTGAATCCGTTTCAACCAGATTTGGTTTTTGTATAGCATCAGAAAGCGTTACCGAAGTAATATATGGATGACGGTATGAAACCATACGTCCCCATTCGCCGGCCATGGCCATTTCAAAGGCTTTGACACCAAACTGTGAAGCCAATACACGGTCATAGGCAATCGGAACACCGCCCCGTTGTAAGTGACCCAATACGGTTTCCCGGATTGCGTGGTCTACTCCCGCATCCCGCAAATCCTGCGCCAACTTGGCTGCAACACCGCCTAATCGGATATGCTCATTTCCCACTTCTTTGGTTTTAGCACCAGTAACATCTCCCCCTAAAGGCTTTGCTCCTTCTGCAACAACAATAATAGCAAATCCATGGTCCTTGTGAAAACGTGACGTAATCTTTTCAATTACCTTATTCAGATCATAGGGGATTTCCGGAATCAGACAAATTTCTGCACCACCTGCTACGGCGGCATTCAGAGCGATCCAACCGGCATCACGGCCCATCACTTCGAGAATGATAACCCGGTTGTGACTGGCTGCAGTTGTGACCAGTTTATCCACTGCTTCTGTTGCAATCTGAATGGCTGTCTGGAAACCAAATGTCGAATCTGTTGCTGTCAGATCATTATCTATCGTTTTGGGAACACCAATAATATTCAATCCTTTTTCCGATAACTTCTGCGAAATCCGTTGTGATCCGTCACCTCCGATATTTATCACTCCTTCAAATCCGAGATAACTGATTTTCCGGATCATTTCATCACTCCGGTCAACTGTAGTCCAGGTTCCGTCATTATTTTTAACAGGCCATGCAAACGGGCCTCCATAATTTGTGGTCTGGATAATGGAACCACCCTGGAAATGGATACCGGCTACCCGTTGTTCACTTAACTCTATTATTTCATTCGGTTCCCTTAATATCCCGTTAAAGGCCTCAATACATCCCAGAATCTGCCATTCCTTTTCCGGAACTGCCCGCTTGACAATTGCACGGATTACCGCATTCAATCCCGGGCAATCGCCGCCTCCGTTCATTACCATCAACTTCTTCATATCATGTAGTTTTTTTAGTGCTGCAAAGGTAATTCTTCGAATTCATTTCATATCCTAATTTGGGTTATTTTTGCATGAAATGATTTTAAGATGAAAAATATACTCTTTGTACTGCTGGTTTTCTGTACTATTAGTCTGTGGGCAGCACCATATAACGGAAATATTGTAACGTTTCGTCAGCCCGACGGATCAAAAGTTGAAATAAAATTATTTGGGGATGAATTCTATCTCCGGGCCGAAAGCATGGATGGATATACGCTGATGCGGGATAATTCAACAGGCTGGATTTGTTATGCCATACCAACTGAAGACAATCAGGGTCTGGTTTCATCAGGTCAGGTTTATACAGGCGGAATGACTAAAACAAAAACCATCACCGGGTTGAAACTTTCACAACATCTTGATATGCCGGATGAAGCAATCCGGAAGATTCAACAGGAAAACAGAAAGAAATTATTGGGCAAAAAGGAATTCAATTCCTCCGAAAACCTCGTGAGCGGGAATATCAAAGGAATTTGTATCGTTGTCGACTTTTCGGATGAACCGGGCAGCCTCCCGATGAGTGAATTCAGCAGTTTCTGCAATGATATGAACTATACCAATTTTGGCAATAACGGATCACTTCGTACATTTTACTCCGATATTTCAGGCGGACTGGTTGATTATGAAAACATCGTATATGGGTACTACCGGGCACCCAATACATTCGACTATTACGACCAGTTGCCCTTTGCTGACGGAGCTCAGGAGGTCCTGGGCCTGGCATTAGACTGGGTTGCAGCCCAGGGATTTGATTTTTCAACACTCAGCACAAATCCCGACGGCAGCATCATGGCCATTAACCTGATGTACACCGGCAATCCGCTTGGATGGTCGCAGGGCATGTGGTATCACATGGGATCCTATACCGGATTCAGCGCCAATGGCGTACATTCCGACTCCTACAACTGTTCTCCTGCAAATTCACCGCTCGAATTGTCGGTGGTGGCGCATGAAAACGGCCACATGATCGGGAAATGGCCGGATACCTATAAATACAACAGCAGTACCGGTCCGGATGGAATCGGTGCCTTCGATCTCATGTGCTGGTATGGCGATTCCCACAATCCTGTCCCTCCCAATCCTTTCTTTCGCAGCAGTGCCGGATGGGGAAATGTTGTGGATGTTACCTATTATAATGGTATCATCAGCGATACGGCCGGTTCACTTACCTGTTACAAATACCGGAATGTAAACGACACCAATGAATTCTTTCTGCTCGAAAACCGGGAGATGACCGGCCGCAGTCAGTATATCCCGGATGAAGGGCTTACCATCTGGCAGATTGATAAGCTGGGTGATAATCAGTCGACCCACCATCAGGTATTTCTGGAACATGCCAACAATGATATCTGGAACCATAACTATGCTTGCTTCCATCAGGGATTCAACGCTGAATTCAGCCTGAACACCACGCCCGATTCGCGCTGGTATAACAATGATCCGAGTGGATTGCGGGTTTGGGAAATCGGGCCTGTGAATCACATCATGCATTACAAACTGGGCGCCGGTGTTGCAGCCCCGGTATTCAACCTGAGCTGGGTCAATATCAGTGGCGACGACAACGCGAATGGCTATTTTGAACCCGCCGAAAACGGATTTATGAATATTAATGCGGCCAACTTTGGACAGATTGCCTCTGCATCCGCCACCATCACCTGTACCTTGCTGGGACCGCCAACAAGCTGGGTTACCATCAATAATCCTTCCATAACATTGGGCACAATCGGTGTCGGACAAACCCTGCCGGCAGCCTTCCAGGTACAGATTTCCCCATCCACTCCTCTGGGAACCCAACTGCAGTTCCGCTTCGAAATTTCGGATGGAACCTATTCCACTTTCGTGACCCGGCTCATCATCATTGGCTGGCAAATTAACATTAACAATCAGTTTATTACAAGCTGTTCGGCTTTGTTTTATGATCATGGCGGACCCTTTGGGAACTATGCCAACATGACGGATTATTACACAACTGTTTTCCCCGGTAACAGTGCACAAAAAGTGAAGGTAAATTTCACCTCCTTCGACCTGGAAGACGAACCGAATTGCATCTACGACTGGCTGAAGATTTATGACGGACCTGACTTTACATCTCCTTTGCTGGGTATGTGGTGCGGGAGCAATTCGCCCGGCACGCTCACCTCAACAGATGCAAGTGGTGCGCTAACATTCGAATTTCATTCGGATGAAGGTCTTACAGCACCAGGCTGGGAAGCCATTCTGAGTTGCACCGGGAGTATTGGCATTCAATCAGCAAAAGATGATTTCAGGGTGCAGATACAGCCGAATCCTTCTTCCGGTTTATTTACATTGACAACCCCTTCCGGCAAACAAGCCGATA
>CAYLTH010000045.1:0-3942 GCA_964386485.1 uncultured Bacteroidales bacterium
ATCTGCTGGATTCTCTATCTGCTGAGCATAGCGCTGTTGGTAACTGCCTTTGTTTTCAGGCAGGAAACACTGTTTACCCGGATTGGGATGGCCTCCCTGATTCTGATGATCCCCTGGATAATCTGTATTGTTGACTCGGTGAAACGAAAAAACAACAGCAATGGTTTATGGACCTATTTGCTGATTTTCGTCGGGCTGATATTCATTCCGGTATATCTTCTGGTAAAACGCTAATTCCGCATGAAATAAGCCTTCGCCGCCGTTTCCCCGCTGTGAACCAGCTTCTTTTTCTCGTCGTCCGACAGTTTTTTAATCCGGGGACTAATACCTGTTGAGGAGACCGATATCGTGCGGTCCCAGTCCTCCGGAATGAGCTGACTCCGGTTCAGGTTTTCGAGAACGATATGGTAAAATGCGGTCAGATAATCCGAAATTGAGGAAATCTCAGCAGGGGCCAGCTCCCGTCCGGCGGCATCATATTGTATCTGCTGATCCGAATCGATCCGTATTCCCAGGGTTTTATTATTCGGTACTCTAATGGTTTCTCCTTTTGAATTGGTATAGGTACTGTCGAACAGAAAAATGGGGAAATTTCCGATAATTCCACCGTCAATCACCAGATCCAGATCACGCGCCTCCCGCTGTTCTTCATATACTTTCCCGTCCCGGTCGATAAAAACGGCTTCAAAATACAGGGGAATCGACATCGAAATCCGCACGGCATCCTTAATCTCCATCTGCGGATAGGTTTCTTTCGAAAAAACAAACAACCGCTGCTTATTCAGACAGGTTGCCGTGATATACAAATCTTTAAATCCTTTATCCTGCAGTTGTGTAAAGGTAATATCGGCATTGCCGGTCTTTTTTTCGATAATTTTCCCAAGCCAGATAGTAAATTCATCGCCTTTGTACCAGCCGTATTTATGTTTCAATCTGGATAAGCCCCCCACAAAAAGGTATTCCCCGTCGTTGAATTTTTCGAAACGCGTTCCCGAGATAATTTCATTGATTTCCGATGAATTATAACCCAGCGAAATCATCAGCGCTGTAATGGCTCCGGCAGAAGTCCCCCCGCATTTACGGATCCCGCTGATCATTCCGGCTTTCTCCATCTCCTGAATAACCCCGCAATAGGCAATTCCACGGATCCCGGCTCCTTCAAAGACCAGGTTTTCAACCGCTTGTTTTTGCGAATAACCGAGGTTGAAAAGGAGAAAATTCAACAGCAATACCAAACCGGATTGTTTCATTCTATTTGAGTATGACGGGTTAATGCGAAATGGATTATTAATGGATAATCGGTTTGACGAAAGAGCTGAAATCCTTGCCGGTCAGTTTAATAAAATATACGCCGGATGGGAAGGCCGAAAGATCCATGATTTCGGATTTGGACGGATTAAGTACCAGTTTAAGTACTTGTCCGGATGAATTCAATAAACAGATTTCATGATAGAATTCAGCGGTTTCTACAATCAGGGTCGTTTGAACCGGATTGGGGTATATATTATAATGGTGTGGTTCTGTGCCCGGATCTTCCAGGGCAGAACTGATCAGAAAGTGCTGATGAAGAGAAAGAAATTCACAGCCATCCGGATCCATGGCAACTGCCTGGTATTCGCCATCCTGCAAAAACGGAATACTGACTGCACCGGATGAAAGAAAGCTGCCGTTCAGATACCAGATACAACTGCTGTACCCCGCTATGGATAAGGAATTCCCATTCATGCTTATGAGGGGCGTAATCAGATTCAGGCCTGTATAATTCATGCTGTCGGAAACGGTTTGCCAGGCTGTTGTTTTCAGAATAGAATCCTCCACAATGCTTATTCCTGAAGGCATCCAGCTGCTGTGCATCGGTGAAGACTTAAAAATACTGGAAAAAACAACGGAAGCAGTCAGGAAACTCCCTTTCGGACCCGGATGTACATCATCGGCATCCCATAATTCAATGCCCGGGTAGTTTGCGATGATCCGCTGCCAGGCTGGTCCAATAGGAGCAATTACCTGACCTGCCGTATCCAGCAGATACCGGTAGTTATTGTAAATCCGACTGATGAGTCCTGTACCGGTATTTGAAAATGGAGGATACCCGGCTTTGGGTCCCCAACCGGCAAACCACAGCATGTGCGCACAGGGATTGTGGTAAAGCAGTGAATCCCGGATTTTAAGATGCCCTTCAATTACCTTGCTGGAGGCAGGAAATACACCATAATCATACACAAACCGCCCCTGATTATCCTGTAAAACCAGGTAATCCCAATCGTTACTCCGGATCAGGGCATACAAGGCCGGATTATTCATATGAGCCATCGTTCCCTGACTGGTATCCCCAACCGAAACCCCGCCCGGAGCATGCGTCTGGATTAAAACCGGACGGTTCACCGCCTGTGCCATTTGTTTAAACATAGCCGGATAGTCGTTGTAATAAGTGAAACTATTCCCAACAAACAAAACCTTCATGGTATCGTTTTGAGCCGTGATAAAAACGGGAATGATCAGAAACAGAAGATTCGTCAGAATTTTTTTCATATCCGGGCTTTAATCGCGGTATTCGACACCAGCGTACAAATTTAATTAAATTCTCTACTTTTGAATGCTGAACAGTCCCCGGGTTTAATCCTGTTCATTCTGAATTATGAAAAAAATTCTGACACTTGCGCTGCTTTGTTTTATCGCTTATCATGCTTTTTCCCAAACACCATTCCCCTATAAAAACCCTGCATTGCCTGTAGATACGCGTGTACAGGATCTTCTCTCCCGGATGACACCGGAGGAAAAATTCTGGCAGTTGTTTATGTTTCCGGGCGATACGACAGGCGGGAAAGCGAAATTCTCACAGGGGGTTTTCGGATTGCAGGTCTGTATTCCGGCGAATACCGATCCGGCCGGACAAATCGTAGAGCGTTCCACCGCATGGAATGCACTGGAATTTACCCGGAAAGTCAATGGAATTCAGAAATTTTTTAAAGAAGAAAGCCGGCTTGGCATTCCGATCATTCCGTTTGAAGAGGCCTTGCACGGGCTTCTGGCAAAAGGAGCCGCGGCTTTTCCGCAGGCTATCGGACTGGCTGCGAGCTGGGATACAGCAGTCATGGGGAATGTAGCCCGTTCAATTGCGGAGGAGACCCGCATCAGGGGAATCCGTATGATCTTGTCGCCGGTTGTCAATATCGCAGCCGATGTTCGTTGGGGCAGGACGGAGGAAACCTATGGCGAAGATCCGCATCTGGCTTCCGAAATGGGTGTTTCCTTTGTTTCGGCTTTCGAAAAGGCCGGTATTGTTACAACACCCAAGCATTTTCTGGCCAATTCGGGCGATGGCGGGCGCGACAGCTATCCGGTGGAGTGGAATGCGCGCCAGCTGGAAGAAATCTACTTCCCGCCTTTTCGTGCCTGTTTCGAACGCGGAGGGTCGCGTAGTGTGATGACTTCCTACAATTCGCTGGACGGGAGTCCCTGTACAGCCCACGACTGGTTATTGAATACCTGGTTAAAGAAAGAAAATAAATTCAGGGGTTTTGTGATCTCCGATGCCTGCGCTGTAGGCGGAGCCAATGTTTTGCATTATACGGCTGCGGATTATCCCGCTTCTTCTGCCAATGCCATCAACCGCGGACTGGATGTAATCCTCCAGACTGAATATGATCATTATAAACTGTTTATTCCTCCTTTCCTGGATGGACGTATCGATCAGAAAACCATGGATGAAGCCGTTTCCCGGGTTTTGCGCATCAAATTTGAACTGGGTTTGTTCGAAAATCCCTATGTGGATGAAGGACTTGCCGGAAATCCGGGCTTGATGGGGCGTCACAAAAAGCTGGCTGCCGAAGCGGCCATGAAATCGGTGGTCTTGTTAAAAAATAACGGGAATATCCTGCCTCTGGGCCCTTCCGTAAAATCCATTGCCCTCATCGGACCGGATGCCGTGGAAGGCCGCCTGGG
>CAYLTH010000045.1:4042-6848 GCA_964386485.1 uncultured Bacteroidales bacterium
GAAGCTGTTGATGTAGCCCGGAAATCGGATGTTGTCATCATTACAGCCGGCATCGAAGAAGGCGAAGGCCGCGACCGTGCCCTGTTGAAACTTCCGGGGCATCAGGAAGAAATGATCCGGCAAATTGCTGAAACCGGAAAACCGGTGGTGGTGGTACTGGTTGGCGGAAGTGCCATTACCATGTCGGGATGGCTGGAGCAGGTAAAGGGAGTTCTCGATGTCTGGTATCCCGGTGAGGAAGGCGGAACGGCCGTAGCTGCTGTTCTTTTCGGGGATTATAACCCGGCAGGACGCTTACCGCTTACCTTTCCGCAAACCGAAGGCCAGCTCCCGCTTGTCTATAACCACAAACCCACCGGTCGCAACGATGATTACGGCGATTTTACCGGGAAACCACTCTTCCCTTTCGGCTATGGTCTCAGCTATACGCAGTTTGAATACAGCAACCTCCGGATCGATTACAACCCGCTGTTGAAAGATCAGAAGGTCCGGATTCAGTTCACCCTGAAGAATACCGGTAATCGCGACGGGGATGAAGTTGTTCAGCTCTATATCCGCGATGAACTGGCTTCTGTTGCACGTCCGGTAAAAGAGCTGAAGGGGTTTCAGCGCATTTTCCTGAAAGCCGGAGCGGAAAAGGAAATCAGCATGATGCTTGGTCCGGAAGAGCTGAAAATGCTCAATGATAAAATGGAATGGGTTGTCGAACCCGGTGATTTCCGGATTATGGTCGGAGCCTCCTCGGCCGATATCCGGTTACGCGGAATATTCACGCTAAAATAATTTAAACCATCAATTCTGAACGATATGAGAAAAATCATCCTCCTTCTGTCCTTATCCGGTTTGCTTCTCCCACTGTTTGCCCAGCAGAAAGTCAAACCCGAAACCATCGAAAAGAAAATGCAATGGTTTGCCGATGCCAAACTGGGGATCTTCATTCATACCGGAATTTATGCCGTGGATGGTATTGGTGAATCCTGGAGTTTCCACAACAAACGGATCAGCCATCCTGATTATATGAAACAGCTGAAAGGCTTTACGCTGAAGAACTACAATCCGGCTTTCTGGGCCGATCTGATCCTGGAAAGTGGTGCGCGTTATGCCGTCATTACCACCAAACACCACGACGGTGTGGCCATGTACAACACCAAAATGAATGATCTGAGCATCCTGAAAGCCACGCCGGCAAAGCGCGATATGATCAAACCCTTTTTTGAGGAACTCCGGAAACGGGATATTAAATGTGGGGCCTATTATTCGCTGATCGACTGGACATATCCCGATTATCCGGGATTTCTGCGCGACAGCTCAAAGTATAAACTCGAAGATGATTATGCACGCTGGGAGCGTTTCCGGCATTTTTTCCAGGGACAGATTCAGGAAATAAGTCTGCAGCTCAACCCCGATCTGTGGTGGTTTGATGGCGACTGGGAGCACAGTGCCGAGCAATGGGAATCGGAGAAAATCCGCAGCATGATCCTGAAAGCCAATCCGAATGCCATTATCAACGGACGTTTGCAGGGCTGGGGCGATTACGAAACGCCCGAACAGAACTTCCCGGTAAGCCGGCCGAAATTTGCCTGGTGGGAACTTTGCATGACCACCAATGACAGCTGGGGCTACCAGAATGATACGAACTGGAAAACACCCTTCGAAGTCATCAGCATTTTTGTGGATGCCGTGTCCAATGGAGGGAATCTGCTCCTTGATTTCGGTCCCATGGAAGACGGAACGATACCCCCGGAACAGATCCGGGTACTGAAAGAACTGGGTGCCTGGAACAAGAAGAACGGAGAAGCCATTTTCAACACCATTGGCGGAATTCCGCAGGGACATTTTTACGGTCCGACCACCCTGTCGAAAGATTCAACCTGCCTGTATTTGTTTCTGCACGGGAATGTCAGCGGGAATATTATGCTGAAAGGACTCTACAATAAAATTGAAGAAATTACGGTGCTCGGTAAAGGGACAAAACTCAGCCATAAAGTAGTTGGAAAAATCTCCTGGAGCCATGTTCCCGGACTGGTATATATTGATGTTCCGGCGGGTATCAATGATCCATATATTACAGTTCTTAAACTCAAACTCGAGAAACC
This sequence comes from uncultured Bacteroidales bacterium, assembly GCA_964386485.1. Classification (GTDB taxonomy): domain Bacteria; phylum Bacteroidota; class Bacteroidia; order Bacteroidales; family CAIXZF01; genus CAIXZF01. Next base: position 6,139 of record CAYLTH010000045.1, read on the forward strand.
CGTTAAACTCTACCGGGGTCAGGGCGGATTTTATTGATGAATTTTCTGCAACATCCGGCTTTTTACTACAATTGATCTGCCATGAAAATGAACTACAACGTACACAGTGAAATCGAAAAATTATTCATCTCCGACGATATATTATATCAGGATAACATCGATTTGCGAAGGATACCGGTAATTACGGTTGATAATTATGTTGAACTCGGAAGGCTTACGGCTTTGCGCTTTCTGGAGTGGGTATGTCTCAATCCCGGCGGTGTTGTGGCCCTTCCCACAGGGCGTACGCCTGAATTCTTTATCAAATGGATGCAATACTATCTGGAGCATTGGGAGCGTGAAACGACATCCGGGATACTGGCCAGAGCCGGTTTGAAAGGGATGAAGCCGGATTTTGGGTCTTTGCATTTTTTTCAGCTGGATGAGTTTTTTCCCATCAATCCGCAGCACGAACGTTCGTTCACGCATTTTGTCAAAAAGTATTACCTCGATGCATTCGGATTTGATCCGGCCAAAACCCGGCTGATCAATGCGTATTATCTGACAGAAGATCAGAAGACGGTACTCGGAAACTATGCTACCATCGACGAAATTTTTCCGGACGGGGATATCGATCTTAATCTCCGGATCAAAAAACCGGTAGCTGAACAGGAAATCCGGAAATTGAAAACGATTAAACTTTACGATCAGTTTTGTGCCGAATATGAAGC
>CAYLTH010000045.1:6948-16873 GCA_964386485.1 uncultured Bacteroidales bacterium
GGAGATTCTGTTAAAAAACAGTTTCATGCCGGGGATTTCAGGGATGATTACCTGCAGAAACTCATCATTGAAGCGGCACTGGAGCAGAAGAAACCGCTGATGATGCTGCCGGATCTGGAAAAGAGCGGGTTGATCGGTGATAATCTGGTGCTGGCAAAACAAATCAGCGGAGATGCTCTGACAAAGCTTACGGAATGGGTTTATCAGGATATTGATGAGAAAATACAGAAGGGACTGAAAATTCCGGATAACCAGAAATTTCTGCATACGGCGCCGCATCACGATGATATTGAGCTGGCCTATTTTCCTTTGCTGCATCATCTGGTAAGGTCGGAACACAGCCGGAATTACTTCGTGTATTGTACCAGTGGATTTACGGCAGTTACCAATTTTTACCTGAAATTCTGTTTCGAAAAGCTGGCTGAGCATATCCGGAATGGCGATCTTACCGGAACCGGAGCAAACCGGCATCTCTTTGATATTCTGTATGCTCAGGATGATATTACCGGTTATCTGAACGGAATTACCCGGCAGGACAACGATCTTCAGACTTTGTATGTCAGTTCGCGCCTGGCCCGGAATATCAGTAATTATCTGGGTGTCAAAGACCTGGAAGCTGTGCGCGAATTTGTGATCAGTCACATCGGCCTGATCAGTAAACTGGAAGCAGGCCGGCGCGAACCGGAAGTGGTTCACATGCTGAAAGGATGGCTGCGGGAGTTTGAAGCAGAGCTGGTCTGGGCTCATTTCGGAATCGATATGGATCAGGTTTTCCATTTGCGGCTTCCGTTTTATTCGGATGATATATTCCCGCGTTATCCCGATCATTCAAAAGATGTGGTGCCTTTGCTGAACCTGTTCGAAAAGATCCGGCCTACCGTGATTACTGTAGCCCTCGATCCCGAAGGCAGCGGTCCGGATACCCACTACAAAACCCTGATTGCCATAGCCGAAGCCATTGATCATTATGCCGCCGCTCATCCCGATATCAACCTGCGGATCTGGGGGTATCGCAATATCTGGACCCGTTTCAAAATTCATGAGGTCAATACGATTGTTCCCGTATCGCTTAATTCTTTTGCCGTGTTGCATAATATGTTCAATACCTGTTTTTTAAGCCAGAAATCAGCTTCTTTTCCAAGTTATGAATACGATGGAACCTTCAGTGAACTGGCTCAGAAAATCTGGGTCGAACAGCACAATGATCTGATTAGCCTGATGGGGAAAGACTATTTTTATGCCAGTCCCAATCCTTTAATGAGGCGTTCATACGGCGCCATTTACATGAAGGATATGAGTTATTCCGAATTCACCGAAACGATGATACCGGTAAGGCGACTCCTCAATTCAAAGGATACGATGAAATAGGGATTCTTTATCCGAGGTCAGATATTTTTGACAACAGCTTTTTATCGATAATTTTTATTTCCCGCCCTTCTAATTCGATTATTTGTTCGTTTTTGAACTCTGTCAGAAGCCGGACGGTGCTTTCCTCAGAAATGGATGAGAGTTCACCCAGTTCTTTTCGGGTGAGGGGTATTGTAAAATGGTCGTTCTGATAGAAATCTGATAAATACAACAGGCTCTCGGCCACTCTTCCACGGGTGTTTTTCTGGTTTAGGGTTATTATCTTTTTCATAATCAAACCGACCGATTTTCCAAATGCCATGTTCAGACTTAAGAGCAGCTGATGGTTTTCGCGGTAAAGGCTTTTCAGGAAATTCAGATCAATCATGCAGACCCTTGAATCTTCAAGTGCTGTAACTGAATATGAATATTGAGGAGTTTCAAAAAACGACAGCAAACCAATATAAGACGGGGGTTTCATCAGGTAAAGGATAATATTGTGGTCGTTGATTCCTTCAATGTAGAGTTTAGCAGTCCCTTCAACAAGGTATATGGCATGTGATACATCACAGCTCTGCCGGCATATACGTTCATGTTTGCCAAAACGGGCATGGAAAGTATGTGATTCCTCAAAAGATTGTCCATTTGCCGAAAGTATCTCAAAAATATCGCATTTGGTAGGACAATCAGCGCAATGGATGTGACGCTCGAGTTTCATAAGAATTATTTTCGCAAATATAATCAAAACATAAGTTGATTGAGATCAATGATAAGATGCAATCTATTTTCCTGCAATGGCAATTCATAAAGGGGTATTTTTGGAACTTATTTCCGGGATGTAAAAAATTTTGATTGCAGAGAATCAATAAATTAAACATATACAAAACTATATTGATCACATTTGAACAACACTATTTATAAAAACTTAAAAAGGAGGAAGTATGATTCATGAACCGGCAGTGACCATTGGAAAAGACAATGCTGCTGCAAAAAAGGCAAAATTAGGTGTAATACTGTTTTTTGTCTACACCATCATCTATGCAGGATTTGTGCTGATAGGCCTGACAAAGCCCGAGTTGATGGGGCTGGAGCTGATAGGAGGACAAAACATTGCGATTATCTATGGATTTGGACTCATTGTGCTGGCAATTGTTATGGGTTTTATCTATAATTTTTTCTGCACAAGAATGGAAAACAGAATGAATAAAACGAATTAAAACCGGTATCTATATGATTTACGAAGTATCAAATTTAGCGATTATAATCTTCATTTTTATTGTTGGATTAGTTTTAGGTCTCTCTTTTTATTATGCCAGGAAGACAAAATCTGCAGCCAGCTATTATGCAGCCGGCGGAAATATTCATTGGGCTGTAAATGGTATTGCATTTGCCGGTGATTATCTTTCTGCTGCTTCATTTCTGGGAATTTGCGGGATGATAGCCTATTCGGGATACGATGGATTTTTATATTCTATTGGTTATCTTGCAGGTTGGGTAGTAGCTTTATTTCTGGTTGCTGAACCATTGAAGAAATTAGGTAAATATACATTTACGGATGCTCTTGATGCAAAGTTCAATTCTAAAGCGATTAAGCTTTCAGCTGCTATCAGTACCCTGATAGTTTCTGTTTTCTATCTTATCCCGCAAATGGTTGGAGCAGGAGATCTTGTAGTTCCGCTTTTGGGTTTGCCACACTGGATGGGAGTTGTTATTGTGGGTTCAATTGTAATATTTATTGTTGCAACAGCCGGGATGACTTCTACGACGTATGTTCAGTTTATTAAAGGAGCATTATTGGTTGTGTTTTCGACAATACTTACGATTTACATTTTAAATAATGGTTTAACATTGACTCCCAATGACAACTATCATAAATTTGCAACAGTAGATGCCGTTGTAACGAATGACACAGTTGTCAGTGTTCCGGATTCTTCCTATATCTTAAAAACAACAAAGGTTGTCGATAAATTGGTCTTTGTAAAGCTGGAAAAGGACAATACTGCATTATGGTATAAGTTGAATGTGAAAGAAGATAAGGCTACTCTGAGTGAGATGCTTTTCACTTCGGTTAATGGCAATGGGGATAAATTGTATAACGGTGCTCCCAAATCAGAAAAGAAATTCTATCAGGTCGGGCATCTCAGTAAAATAATTGTTGATGGACAGGAAGTAAGTTCAACAGGTCCTGTTGGGCCTTTTGAGTTTATTAAAACGATCGAAAAAAGTGAAGTTGTCAGATTCTCCAAAAAGGCCTTTACTGATGGTGATGAAAAAGTGACAGTCTGGTATCAAAAAGTGACCAAGGGTGAAGATGTGATGAAACCCGGCCTTCTCTATAAGCTCTCCAAAGCAGCCGGAGCCACATTCTGGGATAAAATGAACTTTCTATCTTTAATGCTTGCCTTATTTTTAGGAACCTCGGCTTTACCGCATATTTTAATCCGGTATTACACGGTTCCGAGCCAGAGAGCTGCCAGAAAATCAACGATTGTGGCTATTGCAGTTATCGGATTTTTCTATATCCTGACACTTTACATGGGCCTTGGAGCTATGATCAATGGTGTTTTAGATGTTGAAAGCAGCAATATGTCGGGGCCTCTTTTAGCCAAAAGTTTTGGTGTGGGCTTATTCTCTATTATTTCGGCTATTGCATTTGCCACGGTTCTTGGTACTGTTAGTGGACTTATTGTAGCCTCATCCGGAGCAATTGCACATGACTTTATTGATAAGTATCTTCAGGTTAAAATGACAGACAAGGGTAAAGTTAATGCCGGTAAGATCTCTGCCATTTGCGTTGGTGTTTTTGCCATTACGTTGGGAATATTATTCAAAGGAATGAACGTATCTTTTTTGGTTGGACTTGCCTTTGCAGTTGCAGCCTCAGCCAACCTTCCGGCTATCCTTTTCCTCTTATTCTGGAAAAAAACCACAGCCAAAGGCATTGCATGGTCCATTATCGTGGGGATAACCTCCTCGATTGGTATTATTTTATTTTCACCAACCATGTATGAAAAGTATGGTCTGATACCCAAAGATGCTCCAATTCCATTGGATAATCCGGGCATTATTTCAATACCATTGGCCGTCATCACCCTGGTTACCATTTCATTGCTGACTCAAAAAGATAATTCAACCAAGGATTTCAGCAGATAAAATTGATTAAAAATTTAACAATCATGAAAAAAATACTATTTGTAATATTCCTTATTTCTTCGTTTGGAATCAGTGCTCAGGAAAAAAAAGAAGAACCTGCTTTCGGGATTAAGTTTTCAGGCTTTGTTAAGTCAGATATTTTTTATGATTCCCGGCAGACTATTAATATCCGTGAGGGCCATTTTTTGCTTTATCCTGATAATATCTCCTATGATGCCAATAAAAAGGACATCAATGCAGTACCGGGGTTTAATATGCTTTCCATACAATCCAGACTAAAAGGTACCATTACCGGCCCGGATGCATTTGGAGCCAAGACTTCCGGAGTGATTGAAGCAGATTTTTTTGGCAATGAAAATGCTTCTTTCAGCGATGTAAACGGATTCCGTCTTCGTCATGCATATGTAAAGTTAAACTGGAAAAACACCGAACTTCTTGCCGGTCAATATTGGCATCCGATGTTTATTGCAGAATCCTTTCCAGATGTATTATCATTCAATACCGGAGCTCCGTTCCAGCCGTTCTCCAGAAACCCGCAACTACGGTTCTCCTACAAAGTAAGTATACTGAAAATTATTGCCACAGCTTTAACTCAGCGTGATTTTACCGGCATTGGACCTGAATACACCTTAAAATCAGGTTTATATGAGGTCTCCAGTGTTGCTTCTTCAAAGTATCTGAGAAATTCAGCTATACCCGATCTTGATCTTCAGGTACAAATAACTCCAAAATCAAGCGATAATATATTCGGATTTGGAGTGGATTATAAAACAATCGTACCAGAACTTTTTACGGTCAATAATGCCAGAACGAAAAAGTTTGCTTCCTCTGAAACCCTGAGCAGTATTTCAGGAATTGCATTTGCGAAAATTAAACTTAAGCCGGTAACAATTAAACTTGAAGGCGTTTATGCTCAGAATGCATATGATATGGTCATGATTGGCGGATATGCTGTTAAGCAGGTTAATGATACAGCTACCGGGGCTAAAGAATTTACCAACCTGAATACCGCCTCTGCCTGGCTGGATGTAAATACCAACGGATCGAAAATTCAATTCGGATTGTTCGCCGGGTTTACAAAAAATATGGGCTCCAATGATTCCATTAACTCAGGATCGTTTTATGCCAGAGGTGCCAATATTGATTACGTATACAGAATCTCACCGAGAGTTGTCTTCGTTTCCGGTAAATTAAATGTTGGATTTGAAAGTGAATTTACCCAGGCAATGTATGGCATCGCGAATAGTAATAACAAAGGAAAAGCAGAAAAAGGACAAGTTGCTGTTAAAAATCTAAGGGCGAATTTATCCTTTATTTATAAATTTTAAACCGACCTTGTCCGAAAATCAAGTTCAGCTTTTTTAACAAGACGCTGAATACTCTCCACTGCTTTTTCAATTTGAAAACGCCTGTATTCGTCCAATAGTCTTAAATCAAGCTGATTATCGGGAGGAATGGCGTTAATGATCTGACCTGACTGGAATTGCAACCTGATTCCAGTCAGGTTTTGCCATGCTTCGATAAGTGAAACAGCCATATGCCTGTCGAAAATTCCTGCCTGCAATAAGCCTGCAATCCTGTCGAGTGTCCCCGTTGCTGTGATTCCGTTTGAAATGGAATATAAACGAACCAGTCCGGTAAGTGGCATGAGCAATGTTTTTAGATTCGTCAGATTCTCAGGATGATAATTTTTTTCAGGCGCAAAAGGCATCCAGGCTATTGCCATCAGATGACTAAAAATATCGGTGGTTTTAAGTTCCTTGTGGACATAATGGTGTAATTCATCAACCAGATTCTGGTCGCCATAAACAAAGGTAAAATCATAAAAAACACTTATCTCCAGTAATTCTTCAGGACCAGGTGTCATAACCCAATGGGAAAAATACGCTTTCCAGGTGTCTATTGGCTTACACCAGTGTTCATTTCCGGCCATCATACCCCCTTTGCATTTTGAATAGCCAATTTCGTCGAGTATGGTGTTTATCTTCATCCCGAGTTGCAGAAAATATTGGTTTACAGCAGGCAGTTCCTGTTTGGGCACGTTATTAAAAACAATGGCATTATCCTGGTCGGTCACAAACCCCTGTTCTTTTCTGCCCGCACTTCCAAGCTGTATAATGGCGTACGATACAGGTGGTTTACCACAATCATCAATACACAACTCAACAACCCGCTTAAAAATTGTATCTGCTATTGCGGACAAAAGTCGCACAATGATCAGGGAATCAGTATTTTTCAAAAGCATGGCGGAGCTAAGAACTCTGGAGGCCTGGAAAACGTCCTTCAGATTTTTAACAGATACTGAACCCTGAATTTTATTGATCAGTAAATCAGGATATAATCCAAAAGAACGAATCATATCCTGAAAAGTAAGAAGGCCTTCTGCAGTTCCGCTTGTATTGTTGATGATAATCAGACTTTGTGTTTTACTATCGGCCAATAGCGGCAGAGCCTGAGCAAGCGTTGAATTGGAAGGTATTAAATCGGGAGGGGAGGACATCCAGCGAAATACCTGCGTATCAGCGGATTCTCCGGCTGCAAGTCGGTGAGCGATTTCATTCAGTGTAAGTATTCCCATTGGAATGCCTTCCGGGCTTAATACCAGTATATGAGACTTGCCGGATTCCTTTAAAAGGGGAAGCATTTTTGATACAGTTTCATACATCGGGCACTCCAGAGCCGGAGTACCAAATTTTATAACAGGTGTATCCATTATTAAAAGAAAACTGTAGGCGAGTTTTTCAGGAGGAATAATACTTCCGTTCAGCGTTCCGGAAAAAGGTTCGATACAACCCTCAACCCATGATTCTCCTGAAGAATTTTCTTTAACAACAACACTTACTATTCCATATAATTTTTCTCCGGATTTGTTTTTTAAAAGAATCCTTCTGGCAATAATATGTTTCGTTTCAGCTAATTCCCTCAGGAAAGATTTCCGTTCGAGTTGATCTGCAAAAAATGAATCAATGGAGTATTGAAAGATTTCGTCTTCGCGCAGAAAACCCAACATATTGCGGGTTGCACGGGATGCATAGAGGATGCGGTTTCTGTGGGAAAAACTTGTCCTGAAAAAACCGGTCTGAAGTGCTTCATAAAGGATATTGTCGCCGGGTTTATTACTTTCCGATGTACTCATGGGCCGTGCAACAAGCATGACCGCTTTTTGATCTTTCAGCAGGATGGCGGATAAATCAGCATGAACGCGGATCAGCGAGCCGCCCTTACCTTTTAGTTCGCATTCAGTAAATTGCCTGACAGACAATTCATCATATAGTTTTTCCGGAAAAAGCTCTTCTGAAACGGCCGAAAAAATTAAGATTTCTGCAAGGTGTTTCTGATTGATTTCATCTTCAGTATAATCAAGCCAGGCAAGCATGGTTTTGTTGGCGTGCAGACCCTGATCCGACCATATTAACACTCCTTCCGTGGCGGCCTCTGCCAGTGCCCGGTATCTTTCACGGGATTCCCTTACTTTTTGTTCGGCCTCACGCCTGCCTTTTTCGAACCGATGGCTTTGACGTGTTATGATGGTCAGCAATATAATTATAAACATACAGATAAAGCCCGAAATCAGTACACTTCGGTTTTCAATACGTCGTATTTCTGAACGCACATCTTCAATATAAATACCCGTGCCGATTACCCATCCCCAGGGTTTAAACAATTTTACATACGAAAGCTTGGGAACAATCCGGCTGGTGTCATCTTTCCACTGCCACATATAATCAACATATCCCCCCTCTGTATTTTGTGCCGCTTTCACAAACTCCACAAACATGGCTTTACCATGCGGATCTTTCATCATCGACAAATCAGAGCCATCAAGCTGGCTTCGGTAAGGATGCATAATCATGTATGGTCTGAGGTCGGTTATCCAGAAATAATCCTTGCTTTCCTCTCCATAACGGATTGATTTAATTGTGGAGATTGATTGCGCCTGGGCTTGCTCAAGACTCAATTCGCCACGGATTACTTTTTGGTTGTAATAATCACATACACTCCAGACAGAATGAGTTAATTCCCGCGTCATTTCCCTTTTTCGATCCATGATCCCTCTTTCAAATCCGGGAATCAGGTATAAAAAAATGAGTCCTGCAAACAAACCAAATGCCAGGATAGCAGGTAAAATAACCCTGATAAAGAAAGCCAAACCTTGATTATTTTGAGAATTCATCGCGCTTTTACTTTAATTATATAAAGGAATTACATGTATTTGTCGCTGATTACTGTCAAAGATACTGATTCCGCTTTTATGTTTTTCTGAAGCAATTCCCGGTAGCAGAAATAATTGGTTTTCAGGACCAATGTCGTAAGTTGAAAATGGGAATTGTTTTACGGCCTTTAAAAACCGTCGGTGGCCGCTAATTTTTTCAGTAAGACCGATACCAAGCCCTTTCTGATGTGTATGACCCGTCAGCACGAAAGAGATTTCCAGGGATAGCATAAAATCCCTGGCAGCCTTTAATTCATTTCTGAATTGAATAAAGTGATGTGTTGATCCGCTTAAATCAGGGTAAATGTAATGTGAAAACATACACCGTATGTCTGGTATATCCGGTATTATACCAAATGGCAAACCAGACAGGAAGCGGATTGACTCCTCATTAAGATCATGTGGAAGCTCACCTTTATATGAAATCCAGTTTTTAACAAATGAAACCAACGGATGGGGAAAGTCAGTGAGAGGTCTCTTAATTTTTCCGGGTTCATCAACAATAATGGGATTGCCTTCAGTGAGTGAAGCATAAAGGTCATGATTGCCTGCCACAATCCATCTGCAATTATCCCGTATCAGATTCAGGCACTTTTGTGCACTCCTGTTTTCAATGTGAGGGTAAAATAAGGGATGAAACCCGGCAATGTCACCAAGACAGGCAATGGCATCACACTGATACTGATCAAAAAGAGCCAGGGCTTTTTCAAGGCCTGCAACATCTTCATGAATATCCGTGATGATGCCGATTTTCACGGATGCTAAATCTTTTTCACCCGAACGGCATTCATGCCGCGCATACCACGTTCGAGTTCGAAACTTACTTTGTCGCCTTCTTTTACTTCCTGAAGAAGTCCGTTGATATGTACAAAATATTTTTCCTGGGTTTCCAGTTCCTTGATAAACCCAAATCCTTTGGCATCATTGAAATAGTCAATTTTCCCCTGCCGGACGGTTACAACATCACTGGCTTCTTTTTTGGGCGTGCTCACTTCAATAGTACTGGCATTCACCTTCGATTTCCGGGTAGGATCCGGTGGCGTATCCGTAATATTACCATATTCATCCACATAGGCAATCATGCTGTCGAAATCACCACCGGATGAATTGGTCTTACGCTCTTCAGCGCGTGCTACTTTGTCTTTCCGTTTTTTTAAACGTTTTTTCTCTTTTTCTTTCTTGTTAAAACTCTCTTGCGATTTCGCCATTAAT
>CAYLTH010000045.1:16973-24522 GCA_964386485.1 uncultured Bacteroidales bacterium
ACGTTTTTTCTCTTTTTCTTTCTTGTTAAAACTCTCTTGCGATTTCGCCATTAATAAGCTGATTAAATGTATGGTATTTATATTATTACCGTTGTGCAAAGATACGATATTCTAATTACTTTTATTCATTTCCGTTTTTCATATTATTCAGAAGGGTTTCCAGTTCAACAAACTGATCCTCCGGCGCCAAAAGGGAAGATGTTCTGTAAAAACATCCTTTATCCGACGGACTCCCTGCCGGAATACTGCCATCCGTCGGATACGGCCCTGAAATATTGTAAAAGGTTTCCGATTCATCATAATACTCAGTTTCGACCCGAAACAGGTAAAAGCGACATAAGGTATCGTCGAACATCAATTCCTTTAAACCTTCCTGATGCATCGATTTCGGTGTATAATCTTCCGATTCCAGATATGAATAAAGGTCACTTTCAGCCATAGCGGCCTGGGTTGTGTACGCCACCGGCATCAGGTAGATTTTTTCGTTCTCTGAAAGAAAATTATAAAGCCTTCTTCTGAAATCGGGATCGGCAGCAAGTTGGTTTATTCCTTTTTTGTTGACATCTAAATTATTAGAAATCAGTGATTTAATTATATTGAACGCGATGTTTTTATTTTTATTTCGCTGATGTTTCTGTAAAAACCGGTTCATTTCATCGTCATTAAAATAACCGGCAATCCGAAAAATAAGGGGCAGCGGTTGTTCCCAGGTATAGAGTCGGATCGTATTGTCCAGCACCCTTTCCATATAGGTTTTTATCTCTGCTTTATAGTTTTCGATTGTACTGACCGGGAGCGCACCTTTTGATAAAAGTTTTTCTGTTAAAACGATTATTTCATCATCATTCAGCGAATCCTGCAGCAAATTGAGTATTTCCGGATAAAATGATACCCCATAGGATGCCGAATCACCCAGCAGTTCCGTAACACAGCCCTGGTAAACTGAATTGGCCGGAATGGCAAGCAGTTTATTCTTTATAAACGCGATCTGTTGAAGATTATAGTCCCGGATTAACAGGCATAAAACATCCCGCTTCGTAAAATCATCAGTGCAAATGCTGTCATAGGCATTCAGAAGTCTTTGTTTGAAAATGGAATCTGCTTCTACTGGCAATGAATTGATTAACAATGATTTAATGCTGGTATAAGTCAATGTCGTATCCTCCAGTTTCTGAAACAGCAGCGGCCAGACCTGTGGGATGTCGTCAGGCGTAAAACGGTAATAGCCCAGTGCCCTGATGGCTTCATTCCGGTTTGCACTGTCGTCCGATTGCAAGGCTGTGAGCAAAGCCGGTGTTTTGTTGAGCGTAATATCCCCGCCCGTCAGACTGTCGGTGATGGTAAATGATTCGAAAAACCGGGTATACGGATGGGTTTCCTTTTGTACTTTCGGATAGGATACTTCCAGGCCGTACATCACACGACCCTTCAGGATGCAGCGGCTTGTGCTGATCAGGTGGTTTTGCGGAGATTCAAGTGTAAAGTCATAACTCAACGGATTTTCTCCTGTTTTTACCATCGAAAAGGAGGTGTCTTCCGGCAGTAACTGTTGGATATAATACGCTCTGAAAAATGCACTGTCACTCGCACTGTAGAAAAACGGGGAGTAAACATTCCGCAAAACCCGGATTTTGTCGCCACTCATCACATCGCCCGAACGATACAGCGTTGAAGATACGAATTCCTCCGGGAAATACGTCTTGTTTAGAATTGACAAGGTATCCGGCGACAAAACGCTGAATAAACTGTCGGCGGGCATTTGAGGCTGCCAGTTTGCATAGGTATAGGGTTTGAACCGGAAGGATTGAAAAAATGCATCACTCTGCTCTGCCGAATTTTCTTTTCCGGAAACAGCCGCAATAATCTGATAAACCCGGTTTCCCCGCAGGATCATTTGCACCCGGAGCTGTTGGCCGGTGTTGATGCGCATACTCAATTCGCGTGCCGGATACCCTTCCACAGCCATATCTTTTGAAAGCAAATCGCTGTATTCCATGGAACTGGTCAACCCATCCTGAAAGTCAGCAAGAACCATACTATCGCTTTGCGAAAACAGCTCAATTTTATCGAAGAACTGAACCAGATATTCATTCCCGCTGGTGTTATCATTCCCTGCAATCATATGCACTTGCGGGCTGAACACATCTGTACCTGTTTTAATTTTGTTTTCTTTCGGTTTTCCCGGGAAACGAATTTCATACCAGCCTGTCTCTGATGAAAAGACCGACCAGTCACCGGCAATTTTTTCAATTCGCCGGAAGGATTCAAAAAAGGGTGTTATTTCGGTTAAATCTTTTTCATGGTTATTCATCCCCATAAGCAGAAAAACGAAATCCGGTCCCATCAGAAACCGAAAGGATAAATAGTAATTGCCAATCTGGATTTTGTCAACCTGTCGGCCTTCCATTCCGTTATGCTGAATTTTCCTGATTTTTGATTCGTCGACCGTTTGTTTCCAGGCACCTGCCACAAATTCCCGGGTGAGGCTGTCAAGATCATTGACCTTCCCGATCGTGGCAGCCGGACGCGCTGCAACCATATAAAACGAGTTGGTTCCCAGATCGTAATACAATCCGTGCGAAAGTCCCGAGGGCATATCCGGTGAAGTATAAGCCTTTCCGGGGAATTTCATTTCAAACCCGGCAAGTTTTTCTTCAAAGGGGATCCAGGAGAATCCGGTTTTTTTAAAGGGGAAATTATCAGCCAACCCGCTAAAGGTTTCGGGTACAGGCTCCACAACATAGCCTTTCGATTTCAACAACGAAATCAATCCGTCTGTTCCGGGCAGATGCGCAAATCCGACGGTGTAAAAAGCACTCTGAAGGTGTGAAATCCGTTCGATACTATTCACCATGCCGACATTCCGGTCACTCAACAGGGCTTTGTATAAATCAGGCGGGAGTAATTTAAAAAGCCGCTCTGTTTCTTCCAGATTGGCTCTCCGGTAGATATCAATCATTTTTTTATTCGTGATAACCCGGTTTTTGCCAATGGTATAATCGGTGTAGTCTTTTTGGAGTTCTTCCGAAAATTGGTCAAACAAACCAATCTGGGCACTCAGATTTTCGACGCCGGTACAGAATTTGCCTTCCTGCCGGGCAATGTTGTAAAGGTAATTGTCGAGCATAGCCGGTTTGCGTTTCCGCGGGCCGGCCAGACCGGAAATCAGTTCTTTCAGCACCACCGGACTGAGCCGTTTCAGCGACCGTTTATCCAGACCTGTACGCTGACTGATTTCATCCAACGACTCATCCTCTTCAATATAGTATTCCCTTTGTATTTTTTGCTGCAATCCCTTATCAATGCTTTTGTATACAAATTTAAGCACCGAATCTGCTGCGATTTCATTGGCAAAAACCTCACAGGAAGAAAGGGCATAAAAAACAGAATCACTGAAATTGAAAACACGCTCATCATCAACGTGCATCGAGCCATAGAGATAAGAGTTTTTCGTGAGTCCGTTCCCCGAAATCCGCCACAAACGTGTGTTCTGCAATTGTGCCGATACGGAAAGTGCTGCAAATACAAGCAAAAGAAGAAGGCAATTTCTTTTCATAAACAAAAATAATTAACATATTTAAACAGCACTAGTTGATCCCGACATTAAAATCGTATCTGTGTTTGATGCTGCGGATTCCGGACAGCCTTGAAAACAAAATTAATACTCAGCAAAACCAGATACGATTTTAACTCCGGATGGCCCAGAGCTACCGGATCTGAAGCCAATACAACCTCATAGGGTTTAAAGGTATCGAAATCAGAAACGGATTCAATAATCCGTTCTGCTTCCGTTTTGGGGATATCGGTCAGATGGTATTTCTCTTTCAGCTTATAAAAGACAGTCTCCATCTGTATTGATTATTTTTCATCAAACGGTTTTTGCTGATGTTTAAGAAATCCAAATATCTCAATACGGTTTTCCGAAATTCTGAATACAACAGTATATCCTTTAAAAATTAAGTCTCTGATTGATTCTTCCTGAAAATAAACCGACTTCCTATACTTTAATGGGTTATCCGGAATCTCTCTAATTCTGTTCATGAGATCCCTTTTAAATTTTGATGCGCGTGTTCGACTATCTATTGATATATACTCAATTTGCCTTTCCAATCTTTGCAGAAATGAGTCTTTAAAAAAGATTTTCATTTTTTCAATAATACCTGATCCAATCTTTTTTCTGCTTCTTCAAATTCAACAAATTTAGCATTTCCGGTAAGGATATCATTGAGTTCCTTTTGAAGGTATTCCTGAGCCATACTAAAATCAGAATTTTCGGGTATGATTTCGATTTCTTCTTTGGTGAATTTTCCTAACAACCAGATCAGTTTCTCGTAAACCGTATCACTTACTTTTAACTTTATAGTGTGCATACTAAGTAGTTTATATCTGTAATACAAATGTAATCATAATCCAATTAAAACGTAGTTTAGGAGTGATAGGTTCATTCTGTCATCTCAAACAACTGCTCCACCTCCCGGAACTCCCCGACAGCCATATCTCCAAGCTCAATATGCCCGATCCGGACCCGGATCAGACGCAGGGTCGGGAAACCGGCTGCTGCCGTCATTTTACGCACCTGCCGGTACTTGCCCTCTGTTATCGTAACCGAGATCCAGCTTGTGGGTCCGTGATGATCCCCGCGGATTTTGCGGATCCGGGGCGGGAACCCGGGGTCGTCGATGCGCATAACCTTACAGGGAAGCGAGGTATAGCGCTCACTGCCAATACCGAATTCGACACCCGACTGCAAGGTTTCAATGGCTTCGTCGGTGATGAGTCCGTCGACCTGGGCATAATATTCCTTTTCGATCTTCCGGCTGCGGATATAATCGCTGAGTTTACCATCGGTCGTGAGCAAAAGCAGTCCTTCGCTGTGTTCGTCGAGGCGGCCCACAGCCATCGTCCCGGGCGGGAAATCATACAGATCGCCTACCAGCTTTTTTTTCGGCAGTTCGCATACAAACTGGCAGAGATAGCCATATTGCTTGTGGTGGATAAAGTGGCTGTGTTCCGACATACATCAGTGGGCCGGTTTCAGCCTCTTTTTACGCTCAGCATACAGGCTGCTGAACCAGTTATAAATATCATCGGTTTCATACAAATTCCAGATCCCGTGATGGCGTTTTTCAAGGCGCGAATATTTAATATTTCCTCCGCAGTTTTGCAGGCGTTTCACGAGCCGGTCGGTATGAATAACCCTTACCAGACCATCGTTTACACCATGAAAGGCCCAGACCGGGATGTTTTTGATTTTGCAGATATTGACCGAATCGCGGCAACTCCCGCAGAGCGGTGCAATTCCTTTGATCTGTCGCGGGAAATCCATGGCCACATTCCAGGCACCGAATCCACCCATGCTGATGCCGGTCACATAAATACCCGCAGTGTCGACCCTGTATTTGGATCTCAACTCCTGCATCAGCGGCTCAAACCAATTGTCGCTAATCCACAGCCGATCCGACGGGCATTGCGGAAAAACCAGGATAAACGGGAATTTATCACCGCGCGCAACCCGCATGGGAGGACCCCATTCTTTCAGCAGTTCCGGGTTATTTCCGCGATGCGACCCGCCATGCAGATAAATCAATACCGGGTAAATACTGTCGGGATGCTGTGCATAGCCTTCCGGCAGCGCAATCTGGTACGGATACAGCTTTTTCAGTTTTTCGGCTTTTGCAGGCTTAACGGGCTGTGAACAGGCAGTCAGGGCAGTCAAAACCAGGCTGAGCGGCAGGAAAAAGAAGCGGGCAATGAATTTCATGATGCAAAGATTGGATATTTTGGCAAGTGTGCTAGTGTGCAAATGACCAGGCAAGAATGCGGCTGGTTTTATTCCCCTGAGCCATCGGGATGGTCTTAATCTGAGTGGCTTCTGTCGTTTTCAATTCGCGATATGCAGCGTTCAGGCTGCTTTCTTTCGAAACCAGCGTGGTAAACCAGGTACAGGACTGGCTGAACAAACGGCTTTGTACGATCATGCTGCGGATGAATTGTTCTTCTCCCCCGGTACACCAGAGTTCATGGGCTTGTCCGCCGAAATTGCGTTTAACATTTACCATTTTTTTACCGTGTAAATTATTGAGTTTTCGTTGTGTTCCCCGGAGTGCTTCGGCAGCCGAGGCATGAAAAGGCGGATTGCAGATACTCAGGTCAAACCGCTCCTCTTTTCGGATGATTCCGGTGAAAATATCAGCAGGATTGGGTTGAAGGCGTAGTTCAATTTTATCCTGAAGCTGTGGGTTCAATGCAATGAACTTCCCGGCCGATTTCAGGGCAAGGGCATCAATATCGCTTGCCACAAACGACCATCCATATTCTGTTGTTCCGAGTACCGGATAGATACAGTGTGCGCCGGTTCCGATATCCAGACAGCGGATTCCGGGGCCTTTCGGGATAATAGCCTGATGGGTAATGCTTAACAAATCGGCGGCATGATGGATATAATCAGCTCTTCCGGGGATGGGCGGGCACAAATAATCAGCCGGAACGGGCGGACTGTCGATGCCATAAACCTGTTTCAACAGCGCCTTATTCAGCAGTTTTACCGCTTCGGGATTAAAAAAATCAATGGATTCATCGCCCCAGGTATTTACAAATACATAGGAAGTCAGTTCCGGACAAGCTGCTGTCAGTGCCGGAAAATCGTAGCGTTCAAGATGTTTGTTACGTGGATGCAGGGTGCTTTCGGGTTTGTAAATCCGGATTTCTTGTTTTTTACAAAGGTACGAAACAATTGTCCGTAAATTTTTACCTTGCAGTCCGAAAACGCCTGCTGATAATACCCATGCATTATGTTTAAAGAAGAAATCGAAAACGGCGACCTGACCGGAGTTTTATTCAGTTCCGACAGCTGTTCCATCTGTACCAGTCTGTATCAGCAGCTCGAATCGAGGATCCCTGAACAGTTTCCCCGACTGAAACTTTACAAGGTAAAAATCGAGGATTATCCCGATTTACGGGTGAAATACATGGTTTTCTCCGTCCCGACATTTGTAATATTTTTCCAGAATCAGGAATTAATCCGCAAGGCCGGCGTGTTTGGACTGCAGGAAGTGCTCGAGCCTCTGGAGCGCTATTACGGGATGATGTTTGAAGAGTAAACCGCAGCGGGCACTGCATTCCCGGCTTTCGCTGCCACCGGGTCGGCCAACGACGGCTTTTGGCTGGTTTTGTTTTGTGTGGCCTTGCTGCTCCTGTTTACATTTTCACATTTTCACATTTCCACATTTCCACATTTGCACATTTGCACATTGGTCAACGCATCGGGAAAATGCATTGTTAATGCGCTTCGTGCATCTTCCTAATTCTTGGTGTAACTCTGTGTAACAAAAAGAAAGTCAAGCACTTGATTCCTATTTTTCCAGCGGAATCATGTTTAATTTTATAACACGAAGATCCACGAAGTTAAACGAAGATTTACGAAGAAATCCAAATCCTGAATGGGTTCAACAATCAGCACATTAGCACATCAGCACACCACCACATCAGCACATTATCATTTCCAAATTTCCAAATTAACCCATTTCCAAATTAGTTCAATCTGCCAGGA
>CAYLTH010000046.1:0-13214 GCA_964386485.1 uncultured Bacteroidales bacterium
AAATATAGTCTTCAATAATGAGGCCTCGAATTTGGTCTAGTTTTGTTTTTATTCCCAATTCAGGATTTCTAGAGACTGTTTTAAGTTCTGCCTTAAACTTCTTGTAAAGTTTTCTTGAGTATAATCCGCTATTGTTTCTTTTAGTGAAGAATTCAAGAATTTCCTGTAATTGAATTTCTGCGTTTTTTGTCCAGATTACTTCTCGCTTAGCCATTCTTCAACTTTTCGATCCATTTCTGATTGCGAAATCACATTGCCTTTTTTTGCTTCTTTACTTGCAAAAAGCAATTCTTTCTCCTGGTCTGCTGTTAATTCGATAAAGGACTCTTTTTTATTGTAGTCCAAAATGGTTTTAATAGCATTGAGAAAGTCAATGTCTTCAATTCTGGAGATCCTGTGAATTAGTTCTTGTCTCAACTGGATAGTATTCATTCCTTTGTCATTAAATCAGGTATAAAGTTACAAAATTTCTACGAATTCAGAAGAATTCTATGAATGTAAAAATTGATGTTGCTTAACAATTACAAGCTACTCCACCATCACCGTCCGGCGTTCAACCGTATGGGCACTGAAATAACCGAGTTTGGAACCGGTAATATTGGTATAGGGATTGGCCGGAGTACTTGAATTCTGCGGACCACCGCCCAGATTGCCGAAACTGTTGAAATAATTGTAAACCGATGCATCAATACAGTGCATTTCCACCGTGAGTACATCGCCTGGCTTCAGTTTGCGTTCAAAGTTCATCAGCCGGTGCTCCACGGCATTTCCATTCGTTAAACGATCATCAAATACAAAAATAGCCGAAGAAGGTGCCCCGTTTATATACTCCACAAAACGATAATAATTGGCCTGGTCCGACGGATCTGTATACCGCACCCAGACTTCGAAATCAGCTCCGCCTCCGGGACCGCCTCCGCCACCGGGGCCTCCTCCGCCTCCTTCAGTTTTCTGAATAATCAGGGAATCAAACGCGACCGGCTGTGGCATGGTGGATTGCGCGCTCAATTCTTTGTCGCTGGTAATAATGGAGAGCGTGTATGTTCCGCCGATTCTGCCTTTCAGCGTATCCGACATATAGAATCCCGGCTGAAATTCGGTCAGCAGATCGGTGTTTCCCAATTCATCCGAAATACGAACAAGCGCATTCTGAACCACCGGAAAAGTATTGCTTTCATCAAAATTAACCGATTGGGTTAAATTCACCTGTGCATAGGTATCCTGAGCAATAAAAGCCTCCGGTACAATCTGAGGATCCGATGAATTCAGGTTCAGTTCAATTTCTTCGGTACAGGAAGTAAAGAACGAAATCAACAGGATTGAAATCAAAAGTTTTTTCACAGGATCAGAATTTGAAATTATAGGTAATCGAAGGAACAAAGGTGAACAAATAGGTTTTAACGGCTATGGTACGGGTTGCATCATCCGGATCTTCTTCAAAATCAATAAGATATGCATTCTTACGCCCATAAGCATTGTAAAGCGAGAAACTCAGACTGCTTTCCGACTTCCCTTTCTTTTTGAAGGAATAGGTAGCCCCCAGATCGAGGCGGTGATAATCGGGCATGCGGTATCCGTTGCGTTCGGTATAGTAATATTCGACATTGCCGTTGATGAGGTATTTGCCGCTCGGAAACGTAACGGCACTCCCGGTATTGAATACCCATGTTGCCGAAACAGTCCACCGGTCGGTCAGATCAAACATACCCACAACCGAAAGATCATGCGTCGCATCCTGACGGGCCGGATACCAGTCGCCATTGTTAATCCCGTCCACCTTCAACTCGGTTCGGGAGAGGGTATAACCGACCCAGCCCGTGAAGCGTCCGGTTTTTTTCTTCAGCAGCACTTCGAGTCCGTAGGCCCGTCCGTCACCAAAAAGCAATTCGCGCTCAATGTGTTCGTTGGCCCTGATTTCGGCGCCATTCTTTAAATCAGGCAGATTCTGCATCCATTTATAATAAACTTCGGTACTGAACTGAAACTGATCATGGTGAAAATTATGAAAATAGCCGGCCGACACCTGATCACTGATTTCCGGTTTTACATTGATGCCGGATGTAATCCACAAATCCGTAGGCGTGGAGGACGTTGAATTGGAAATCATGTGCAGATTCTGGCTGTTCCGGGTGTAACCGCCTTTCACCGAGCTGTTTTCACTGAGCATATAGGTCATGTTGATCCGGGGTTCGGGATTCATGTAAGTCTTCACAAATTCCCCGCTTTTATAAGTGGCGGTATCCGTGATATTCCCGGATTCATAGGTGTAAAAATCCCCGGCGCCCACTGCACTGAATAAACTCATTCTGAAGCCAAAATCGATACTCAGCAAGGCATTGGGTTTCCAGGTATCCGAAATAAACAGGGCATTTTCGATCGCATGTTTATCATCCAGTTCGGTGATATTCAGCATTTCATCATCCGTTTCAACCTGACCGGGTGTAATGGTATGGTAAAAACTATTGAAGCCAAAACTCAGGGTATGCTGCTGATTGATGAAATATTGAAAATCATGTTTGAGGTTCCAGTTT
Source organism: uncultured Bacteroidales bacterium (assembly GCA_964386485.1). Lineage (GTDB taxonomy): Bacteria > Bacteroidota > Bacteroidia > Bacteroidales > CAIXZF01 > CAIXZF01. The sequence continues at coordinate 2,532 of CAYLTH010000046.1, forward strand.
TTGATAATTGAGGTGATGCTGAAATCTCCGGCATCGCGGGTAATGGCGATACGGTAGTCGTAGTCGGAATAAATCAGAGACGTATTGCTGAAAAGTTTGTCGCTCCAGATATGGTTCCAGCGCAATGTTCCGGTCACATTGCCCCAGTCGATCCCGAAACGATCCTGAAAATTAAAAACATCCCGTCCAAAATAGCCCGACAGAAAAATCCGGTTCCGGTCATCAATATTATAATTGGCCTTGACATTGAGATCATAAAAATACAGGGAGTTGTTGTTCAGTGTTTCATCCGATGAAAGTTTGAGAAACATATCGGCATAGGTACGACGACCAGTGACCAGAAACGAACTCTTGTTTTTCAGGATAGGTCCTTCAATATTGAGGCGCGAAGAAATGAGTCCGATCCCGCCACCCACATGGTATTGCTGATTATTCCCGTCATTCATTTTTACATCCAGCACTGAAGCCACCCGTCCTCCGTATTCGGCCGGTGCGGTTCCTTTATACAATGAACTGCTTTTGATGGCATCGCTGTTAAAGGTGGAAAAGAATCCCAGCAGGTGATTGGCATTGTACACGGTGGCTTCATCGAGCAGCATGAGATTCTGCGAATTATTCCCTCCGCGAACATAGAGACCGCCACTGCCTTCGCCCAGCGATTTCACCCCCGGACTCAACTGAAGAGTCTTGATCAGATCCTGCTCACCAAAAAGTACCGGGATCTTTTTGATTTCTTTCATCTCCATTTTCTCCACCCCAATTTCGGTGGAGGTTACATTGGCATTTTTCTTCTCAGCTGTAATTTCAACTACATTGAGCAACTTATTGTCTTCGGTTAATTTGATATTCAGGGTCTGACTGGCCGAAAGATCCAGTGTTTTTTCGAACCGACTATAGCCAATATAGCTGACAACCAGGGTATACCGGCCTTTCGGGAGGCTGAGTGCGTAGTATCCGTAGGCATTACAGGCCACACCTGTTCCCGGAAGTTCTTTCACGGTAACGGCAGCACCAATCATGGTTTCACCGGTTGCGGCATCGCTGATGGTTCCGCTGATGGTAAATTTATTTTGGGCATACAGACTTGTTCCTGTAAACAGGAAAAGCATTAAGAGGCTTATAAACTTCATCTATGGATATTAAAATGTATCAAACGAACAGAAATCGTCGGGGTTTATTACTTCTACTCCTGATCTTTCCCGAAAAACAGAATATAGACGACTACCGTCGACAAAGGTTTATTCTGAAGTTAAAACTTATGCAGGATGACGCAGTACCATCATGATAAATGCCAGCAGGGTACTGATGGCTGCAACCAGGATCCAGGTTTTACGGGCTGAAATTAATTTGGTTAGTGCCGGCGAGAAAGCAACATCCGCATCCTTTCCTTCGGTTTCCTTCAGGATTCCCCGGTGGATTTTGCCCAGACGGGCACTAAAGGCAAAACCGGCGATCAGCAACATGACAAATGACCAGATGATCCATCCGGTGCCATGGATGGAATATCCTTTGAGCATAGCAGAAAATACTCCGGCCAGTAAAATGATGACAACTGCCGGAATGGTAATCCACCGGTCTGATTTCATTATCACCCGGGTTGAATAGTTCAACAGGGCATGATTTCCGGATTTAACGGCCTGGTGCATCCACAGCATGCTCAGGAAAATGTTTCCGGTATATAGGGCAACCACGATGACGTGAATAAATTTCAGGAGGAGTACAAGCATTTTGTTATGGTTTAAGATTTCTATTCTTAAACAATATCCCACGGGCTTTTGTTTGACAATAGGAAGACTTTCCTGAATACCAATGAACAAAAAAAGCTGGCGTCGTCTCCTCATTATTTTGCTGCTTAGTTTGACTGGCAGCCTATTGCTCTATTCTCAGGAAAGAATTGGAAATTTTATTGCCTACAGTTCACTTCTTGGATTATCGAACGGCCTGAATTATCATGTCTGTGAATCGCAGGATGGTTTTTTGTGGATAGCGACGGGTAACGGGTTAATCCGGTTCGACGGGAAACATTACCAGCGAATTCTGGCAGGTCCGGGAAGCATTACCGACAATTTTGTTGTGGATGTTGCCGAGGACAGCAGGGGAGACATCTGGATTGCCGGATTTACGAAGGGTTTGAGCCGTTTTATCAACAGCAGCCGCACCTACAGGGCTTATCCCGTAATCGGCAAAGGGAACACGGAATTACAAACGATCTTCAAAATACTGCCTGCACGTGATGGCAGAGTATGGTTTGGAACCCGCGATATGGGTCTTGCTCTTTATATCCCGGAACAGGATACCTTCCGGTTTTTTACGCCTGACGGATGGGGTAAAAATGAACGAAAAACCGGAGATGCGGCCAGTCTTACTGATATTATTGAAGATCCTCTTAATCCCGGGATTCTTTGGCTTACCCTGGGACCGGATATTTATTCCTTCAATACCCGAACATTCCGGTTCACAAAGGAACATTATATCAGCGATTATAAGCCATCAATGGTTCATTGGCTCTGTATTGCTCATGACGGCAAAAACGGCCTCTACCTTGGTGGCTGGGCTATCGGGATGAATTACTATAACCTGTCGACTAAAAAAATTACCTCACTACCATTTACCGATAAAAATGGGAAAGAAGAAAAAGGGGCAGTTACTATGGATGTAGGGTTCATAAATGATTCGACAATTCTTTGGGCAAACTCACTAAGCGGGTTGATGCAGTACAATCCGTTGACCGGTATAATGAAAACGGTATCTCCTACGCCTGATGTAAGCAATACATTTACTAAACATGTTGATTTTCAGAGCGTTTCGGTAACAAAGAACGGGGGATGTTTTGTTGGAGCAACCGGATTTTTGTTTCAGATGCATCCGGGTTATTCACGGCTGGGGAATATCCTTGTACCGGAACCATCCAGGATAAATGAAGGTATTTATATTTCGAATATTCTGACTGACGAAAATGAGGAGAACTATTATCTGGCGGGTGCCGGTCCATCCAGATTTATGAAAATTAACAGCAGTACCATGAAATCTGAAGAAATTCAGATTAATATTCCGGATAAGTCATCTGGTATCCGGGCAATGCTCTGGAAAAACAAACACGAAATTCTTGTCAGCGGTTTCGATGGTAATCTATACCATTATAATACTGATTTAAAAAAAACTCAGGGTCCGCTTCAGGGCATGCCAAAACGAATTAAAAGCATTGAAAAGGACAGCAGATCATATATCTGGATGATGACTTCAAAAGCTCTTTACCGCATGGATCATGGCAGTCTGATTATCCGCGACAGTTTTTTATTCCCTTCCGGTAATGAAAAGAAGAAAGGCAAACCCCTCTACCTGTTTCAGATGGAAAGCGATTCAAAGGGGCGGGTCTGGGTGGGTTCCAGCAATGGAATCTGGATGGCCGATCCGCAGTCGAAGGAACTAAAACACTGGAGTCCTGATACCCGGGCAGGGCAATGGCTGCGGCATCACTGGATTAAATCGATGAGAATTGATGAGAACGATATGCTCTGGATTGGCTATAACGGACAGGGTTTACAGGCGTTCGACACACGAACCTTGAGCATGAATGGGAAAATCGAAAAAGCAGATATTCCGGTAAACCAGATCAATGATATCGAATTTACCCGCCGGGGATTGTTGGTTGCAGCCACTTCAGAGGGATTATTCGAACTGGATCCCGGCAGTCTGGAATGGCAGCTTTATGGAACTTCTGACGGGCTCTCGGATCAATATCTGGATGGAGGAATCATTTCGACTACCGATGGTAAACTCTTTGTTTCTCACAATAATTTTCTTAATTATTTTCATGAAAACGACCTGGATATTTACCAGGAAAACATGAAAATCAATATTACTTCCCTCAAAATCAATGAGAAAGATTTAAACCTTGCCGGGTTCCAGAAAAGTACTTCGTATTTAGATCTGCCTTACGAACAAAACAACCTGAGTATCAGTTTTGCTGCAATGCAATGGGTTTATCCCTGGAAAACGAAATACAGTTATCGCTTTTTTTCAGGGAGCGACACCACTGGCTGGCTAAGTCTGGATGATCCTGTTATCAATCTTAGCGGGATGAAACCCGGGACATATACTCTTCAGTTCAAAGCTGTTGGAGCAGGAAATACACTCAGTTGGCCAAAACAGATCCAAATTGAAATAACTCCACCTTTCTGGCAGCGGTTGTGGTTCATTTTTCTGATGAATGTTATCCTGATTACCGGTATTTATGGTTTATACCGGTTCAGGCTGGTGCAAATGCGTAAACCACTCGAAATAAGGAATACGATTTCAAAAAACCTGCACGACGATATTGGTTCTTCTTTGAGCAATATCCGTATCCTCACCGAACTGGCAAAACGCAACCTGTCGGTACCTGAAAAAGCCGGATCATTCCTCGAAAAATCGGGTGAAGACATTCAACGGGTGAGTGAAGCTTTGAGCGATATCGTCTGGAATGTAAGTCCAAAATATGATGATCTGCAGAACCTTTTTATCCGAATGAAGCGATATGCAGCTGATTCGTTAGAAGGGAAACAGATTCGTTTTGAACTGGTTTTTCCGGAAAATGCATCGGATATAAAAATGAAAATGGTAAAGCGCCGGGATTTCTACCTGATTTTCAAGGAAGGCATCCATAATCTTATAAAATATTCGGGAGCTACTGTTGCCACCGTGAAAGTGAGTGTTGGCAATTCTCATATCAGGATGGAAATATCGGATAACGGATGTGGATTTGATCCGGAATCTGTTACATCCGGAAACGGGATCGGGAATATGCATCAGCGGGCCTTGTCATGCAAAGGTGAACTAAATATTGTGAGTGCTCCCGGTAAAGGAACCAGTCTGGTCTTTGAGATGCCGCTCGAATAAGACTATTACACAAATGGGTAATTTTTTCGCGGACAACAATAGTTTATTTTTGCAGCAGACATGGCAAACACACTGATTATATACGAAGATAACGAACGGCTCCGGCAATCCATGGAGATGATGCTAACCGATCTGAGTGGTTATGAAATTCTTGGAAGTTACGGGCATTGCAACGATATTGCATCTCATACATCCAACTGCTGCCCGGATCTGGTTATCATGGATATTGATATGCCCGGTATGAGCGGAATTGAAGGGGTTAAGATTCTGAAAGAACACTGCCCCCTGGCCAAAGTAATGATGTTCACTGTTTTTGATGATGATGACCGTATTTTTGAAAGTATTTGTAACGGAGCCGACGGATATATACTGAAAAATACACCACCGATTCGGATTATTCAGGCCCTGGCCGAACTCCTGGAAGGAGGAGCTCCTATGAGTCCCTTTGTTGCCGGAAAGGTTTTTCAGCATTTCAGGAAAAGCAATACAGCCGGAGATTACCAGCTAACCTCCAGAGAAAAGGAAGTCCTTGAACTCCTGGTAAAGGGTCATAGTTACAAAATGATTGCCTCGGATTGTAATGTTACTATTGATACCGTAAAAAAACATCTTCAGAATATTTATTATAAGCTCCATGTCAGCTGCGGTACTGAAGCCGTCGCTAAAGCAATCCGTGAAAGAATCATCCGGTTCTGATCCATTTTACCATTAAATACTACCCGAATAGGGAATTGACGCGCCTTTGCAAGTGAAATAATTTTGCAGCATCAGATTCTTGTATCTGCAAAATTCATGTTTCACTTAATAATAAAAAAATGAAAAGGCCTTTAATTTATCTGCTTGCTGCCTTGTTTTTCGTTGCAGGAATAAATTCCCTGAGTTCTCAAAATAAGCCTGTAACCCCAAAAAAGCCTACTGGTATTGTAAATCCGGGAACCCCAAAGCCAAAGGTTGCAGGAAGTATCAAGCCCGTTAATGCGATTAAAACTGATCCGCAAAATATAACACAGCCGAAACCCCTGAATATGGAATATACCATTGTACTCCAGGAAGGAAACCGGAAAATTCCAGGGCAGGCAGTAATTAGGGTTAATGTTCTGTTTATCAATAATTTATGTGCTAGTTTTGTAATATATCCAAGTCGTGTGACTGGTACTGTAATTGCATCTCAGGCTTTACGCTTCTTTATGCAGGCAACCGACACCGTCATTTCGAAGATCGAGGTATTCGCTATGTGTGACTATGGGTGTCCGGACCAGGCCTGGGATCTGAAAGATGTGGAAGTACGGCATATGGCCGGGAAAGGCACGGAGTATAGTTATGGTGAATCCAAAAACTTTTTTAACGGTCCGGTTGAAATGGTCCGCGGGAAAATTGTGGTATCGCCCGAAAAACAACCAGCCAGAAGCCCTGATCTTTCAAAACTCTTTGCAAGCAGTTTATTCTGTGAGGTGGCCATCGGAAATGATGATATCAGGGCAGAGTACAAAACCTTGGATGCATGGGTAAAACTAAAGGATCTTTCGGTAAGATGGGTTCGTCCGCTGGCATTAAACTTAGAACAGAAGAGAAAACTAAAAAACTACCGTGTTTACACCACAGAAAGAGCGAGCTCCCGTGATGTTGGAGCGAATACAAAAATTTCGAATTTTGAACGCGATCTGTTTAAGAAAACCTTCGGGGATATCAGTCAGATTGGTATTGTTTACGAATATGGGGATCATGGTCCTTTCGATAACGATGACTGGGATTTAACCGGGATCAGCTTTGGTGTCAGAGGCCCGGTCGAAAATACAAGCTACCGCTTTTATGCAAACTGGAACATCAACCGCAAAATGAACCGCAATAGTGAATGGTCGGCGAATACCGGCTTCTAAATATAATATTAATCAACAAAATTAACAAAATGAAAATGAGAAGTATAAAACTCAGTATTCTGATTCTGGTGACAGCATTTGCACTGAATCCGCTTTTGGCCCAGAAACCTAAAGCCAATGTGAATAAAAACCTGATGAAACCCATCAGCAGTCATCAAAACATTACAAATTCATTAAAAGAGAATGCCTATTGGCTCAATAAGCTGGAAACCGAATTTTTTACCCCGCCAAAAACAGCAGGTGATGCCGATTTCGGCGGACATGGTCCGGATATTAAGATTACCTGTCAGCTGTTGATCAGTAATGACCGTAAGAGTATAATTGCACAGGTTTTCATGAAAGCTAAGGAAACCGTTGCCGACTTCACCACTGCTGAAGGGAGCAAAAGCATTATCATATTCCGGTGTAATCCCGGTCAAAGCATCAAGACGCTGGGGAACGGAACCGGTTATACTAAAATGGAGATCAGTGTCAGAGACGACAATGGACATCATGATCAGTTTTTATTGCCCGACGGGAAAGCTGCAAGAACAGAAGCTCAAAATTCGGCATGGGCATTATCAAATGGTATTGAACATTCAAGCGGTGTTGAAATGCTCAGAGTATGCGGAGATACAGATGGCGCTGAAGCCGGAACCCGCACCGGGGTTCAGTTTTTCTTCAAACCATTATACATTACGCTTAATGGACCGGTGATGCACGAAGTTCAGCTAAATCTCCCCACTGGTCGCCCAACTACCTGTGGACCCAATACCTGCGGATCGAGTGCATCTTCGACCTTTATCACCTATCATGGCGTTCCAAATACCTGTGCCCAGATGAAAGCCAGGCTCGATGGTTCGGCCAATCTCATCAATGCAATACGCAGTGTTTCGGGGTATAACATCGGCATCGACCCCAATTCCATGCGTGACCGTTTGAATGAAATTAAAAATGAATTCAAACTGTATGAGGAATCAAACAGTGGTACACTTTTCTCCCGGATCGACGGAGCCTTAAAAGCAAACAAGCCGGTTATCGTACTTACAGGATGGGGAAGCGGAACGTTTCGTGATATTTATGCCGACATGCGCGACCCCGTCAGCCTGAACCCCAATTCAGTATTGCATTATATCGTTATCGACGGCTATAATTACCAGACACAGACCTTCTCGGTGGTCGATAATGGTACACGCTGTTATATGAGCATGGATTACCTGAAAAACATCATTTACTGGAGGCCTGAAAATCTCGTAGTAGAAGGAGCTTTGTATTCAAATCAGGTTAAAGCAGGTAAAATTATTTTTTAAAGTTGCGTTGCAACCAAAAATGCCGATTATGAAAAAATCAATAATCCATATGCCGTTGGCTTTGCTTACAGTGATCCTCCTGCAGGCGGGTGCACTTTATGCCCAAAAGCCATCCGTCGTTTCGAAGCAGAATGCCCGTGTTGTAGGTACAAACAAGGCAAACACCCTACTCGCCGGTATTGATCCGGCCGTGACCTCCATAACGTTTGCCACAGTAAAACTAAGCAACGGGGATAAACTGAAGATCACCGGTACGGTTACCAATAAAGGGAATAGTGACTATGAATCCGGAGATAACCAGCAAATGATACAGTTGTGGGAAATCCGCTCTCCCGGAGATCGCCAGATGTTGCGCCAGATACTCTTTTCACGCCTGAACAGCGGTCAGGAACTAAAAATCACACATGAAGTTCCCTATCCGAAAAAAGGCAAAGAGGCGATTCCTGAATACCAGGTTGTAATTGTTTATGATCCGGATATTCTCTCGGATGCCAACAAAAAAAATGACGACAGCAATTCTTCCAACAATACCATGACCAAAAAGCCCTGAAATATCACTTAAAATAACATACGCCATGAAAACAACTTTTAAACGCAACTTCTTCATTCTAATGCTTGCCGCACTCACGGCCATACAGTTTCCGGTGCAGGCCCAGAACCAGAAACCCAAAGGGATTAAAAAAGTGGTGAAGGGGACTGAAAAAATGAATTCAAACACAAAGGAAGTCAATGAACAGACTGCCGAAATGAATAACCAGGTTCAGGAAGCCAATGCAAATGTTAAAGCTTCTGTTGAGAACGTTAAAGCCATCATCCAGGTTTTTGAACCCATTCGCCGACTTCATCTTAAAAAGAAAAATGCCGGAAATACAGAAGGAAGCGGGTCTTCGGGCGAAAGCAGTAACCAGCAGTCAGATAATACAGGGGATACAGGAGGCAGTTATACCGAAAGTACGGATAACAATGCCGTGTATGAAACTGAAAGTGCAGAATACAATACCGATGGAACTGCAAACCTTGGAAGTCAGAATCATAAGGAATATGGCTGTTATATTGATATAACCCAGGGACTGATTATGGATGAGGTAGATGCTTCAGATAAAACAGCAGCAGTAGACCTGATCTTTACGGCAACGGATTATTATGGGTCGGCTCCCATGTATGCCTTGCTGACTCCAGCTTATGTAAAAAATGATTTCTTCGCGAATTACTACTTCAGGGGACCTAAATACAAGGATGCCAATATCCCGGTAAAACAATGGGAAGAAGTGAATGAAAGTGAAGTGGCTCTTACCAGCCTAAGCCCATCACAGTTTGATAAAATACAGAATAACAACCAGTTAATGGCTGTTGTAAAAAAAACTACCGGCTTTAAAGAAAAATATGAGAGCCGCACAAAAATTGAAGGGAAGGTTTTTGCCATTAAGACCGAGATGGGTAACCGTACTGCATATGGTCTGATGTATGTGATGAATCATTATGGTACAACAGGAACAAACGGTTATTTAAAAATTAAACTGAAAGTAACCGGTTTTGATTCGAATGCTGATGGAAACCCGGATCCTTCTTTGTATATGCAGTAATTAACTATTTTCATTTCAGTCGTGTCTGGTCTGGTCGGGATGCATTATCTTTGATGCATGCATCCCGACCTTTTTTCATTTGATGTTCCTGAATTCCTCCAGGGCCTGCTGGGTGCCCGCTTAACCATCCATACCTATGGTTTTTGCATTGCCACCGGTATCCTGCTCGCATATTTTTATGGTCAACGCAGATTCATGCGGGAGTTGGGTTTGAAGGAGGATGATGTTCTCGGCTTGGTTTTGCTGATTATTGTTGCAGCTGTTGTAGGTGGAAAACTCTTTTTCTTTCTCGAAAAACCGGCCTACTATTTCGGGCATCCCGCAAATATGCTGAAGAGTGCAGGATCGGGATTTGTCTTTTTCGGATCCCTGCTGTTTGTTATTCCTTCTGTCCTAATTTACCTCAGAAAAATCCGGATACCCTGGAAACCGGTATTTGATATTCTGGCTTTCATCGCCTGTATCGTACATGCCTTCGGCCGGTTGGGCTGCTTTTTCGCGGGTTGCTGCCACGGGAAGCTTTCGGATGGCCCGTTTGCGGTTGTTTTCAGCAATCCCTCCTGTGCAGCCGATATTAAAAATCACCCGGTTCATCCTACTCAATTATACGAAATCATCCTCATCGGCAGCATTTTCCTGGTGCTGACCTGGCTGAACAAACGCAAAAAATTCGACGGACAGATTTTCCTGATGTACCTGATGTTGTATGCCGGCGGACGCATCCTGATCGAACTTTTCCGGGGAGATCCCGACCGCGGATTTATCATCCCCGAAATTCTTTCATACGGACAGTTTACCGCCATCCTGATCATTGCCGGAAGTCTGGTTTTGTATCGGATCGGACTAAAATCCAGATAACCGGGAGATCTTTTTTTTCTGGAACAAAAATCTTTTCAATTGAAATTATTTTTTTACTATTGCCCTTACTACTTTAAATTATCATGCATTTTTAAACCAGTACTTTAAATTATCCTGTTTATCAGAAAGTATGTCAACAACCCTGATCACCGCAATTGCATTCATAAACCTGGCCATGGTACTCTATACCATTGGGGT
>CAYLTH010000046.1:13314-24333 GCA_964386485.1 uncultured Bacteroidales bacterium
CCTGGTCTGGATTATCTGGCTCATCCCCATGACCTCGGGCATGGTTTTCGGAGCTACAAAGTAGGGTGTTGATTCCAGTTCAGGCAATCGTGAATGGTTTCCCGGATATTGCGCGCACTGAAACCCAGGTCATCACAAGCTTTTTTTGAAGAATAGTAATTGCCGATGCAGAGAATCCTGGCATTAGCTGTATTCAGTTCTGTCCGGAATCCTATTCGTTTTAGTATGCTTCCTGCCAGGCCTGCAGCAATTAATACACCCTTAGGAACCGGAATCAGTTGCGTTTTCTGCCCTGTTTCCTGCAGAACCAGCTCAAAGAACTCGCGGTAACTCAGGTTGGTTCCGGTAAGCAGATAACGTTCCCCGTTTTTTCCCTTTTCGATCGCCTGAATAACCCCATCTGCCACATCCCTGACATCCACAAATGGTTTGCCCCCGGGAGGATAAAAGGCAAATCGCTTATTTTGTATCATACCGAAAATTCGTCCGGAATGCGGATTATAATCCATCGGACCAATCATAAATCCGGGATTCACAATAACGGCTTCAATGCTTCCATCCCGAACGGCCTGCAACACGCTTTCTTCTGCATAGTATTTGCTCTGCGCATAGCCTGATTTCCGGAAAAGCGCCGACATCGGCCTGCTTTCTTCACCCGGATTCTCCCGGCTTCCATAGCCCATGGTATTGGCCGTGCTGATGTAGATCATCTTTTTGCAGCCCGATGAATTCATCACCCCGATAAGTTTCTCTGTGGCCTCCACATTCACCGGGTAATAATCGCGGGGTGAACGATGTTTCTGACTGGTATCTGCCGCCACATGAATCACAAGATCACACCCCTGAACCGCCTTTACCAGATCCTGTTCCCGGGTAATCTGCCCTTCCACTATGTCAATATCAAGCCCTTCCAGAGCCGGAACCGCGGCTCCTGTCCGGATCATCGCCCTGACCTGATATTGCTTTTGGAGCAATTCGCGGATAATATGTCCGCTTAAAAACCCGTTTCCGCCTGTTACCAATGCTTTCATGACCTGATTATTTTGAGAAACCAAGGTGTAGTCCAACCGGAGGAAGTGTCGTGATTTCCTTCCGTACAGCCTGTGAAAGTAAGGGTAATTTCCAGGCATTGGGCAAAATAGCCATCAGGGTCCAGTTAATTTTATTGAGAAAGCCGGGCAAAATCAGCGAATCCCGCTTAAACAACTGACGAATGGCAATGCGGGCAATGCGTTCCGGTGTTACCAGTCCCATTTTCCCTTTCCAGCCTTGCTTTTCGATGCGCGCTGTTACATCTGCATTGGTTTTGATGGGACCGGGATGAATGACACTCACAAAAACATTGGTGCGCTTCAGTTCTTCATATAATCCGCGGGAAAAAGAATACACAAAAGCCTTGGAGGCCGGATAAACCGTTTTATAGGCAAACGGACTGAACGAAGCCATACTGGCCACATTCAGAATATAGGCCTTCTCCTGTTTTTTCAATTCGGGCAGCAGGAGGCGGGTCAGCATTGTCATGGCCCGCACATTCACCTGAATAATTGTATCCAGATAGTCGGGACTGGCATTTTCAAAAGCCTTTGTACCGCCAATTCCGGCATTGTTGATTAAAATGGATATTGGTCCCTGTTTTATGGCCCATTCGGCTACTTCATATACAGATTCCTGCACTTTGAAATCGGTTTCAAAATACTGAACATCCACCTGATACTGTTCACGGAGTTCATTCCGGAGCTGCTCCAGTCCTTCTCCTTCGAGGGAAACAAGCAGCAGATTAATGTTTTGTGATGCCAATTCGCAGGCAATGGCTTTGCCCAGACCCTGACTGGCGCCGGTGATGAGGGCATATTTTTCTGATGAATTATTCATGGGTGTATTGATTAAGGGTTGATTTATAGTTTGTTTCTTGAAAATTCTGAGAATAAGATGATAATACACCGTGGCGATAATAAGCCCGGTAACCATGCCGCCGGCGAGCAGGGAAAAGAAAACTCCGCTCCCGGCATCTGTCAGATTCCGGAAAATATTGCCTTGAAACAATGCCCGGATATCCAGGGTGGAATGCAGTCCCAACAGCCAGGCTCCGATCTTGTAGTTTAAGGGATACAGCATCAGCCCCTTGGTCCAGTTGGTGTTGAGCACCCCGGCAACAGCCGCGGTTTTGTTGAGTCTGAATAGGAGCGAAAGCCCCAGACTGATCAGAACCTGCATCCCGACCAATGGCGATACTCCGATAAAGGACCCCAGCGCAAAACTGCGGGCAATCTGCCGTGGATTTCCACGAAACGACCTGATTTTAGTCGTTAATTTCCTGTAAAATGATTGAATAAACATTGAATTCCGTTTTAGAAATTAATGTTCGATAAGACCTTTGAGATTCACCAGATTATCCATAAAGGTTCCGCGCATAACCTTGTCCTGAATGATTCTTGGATATTCCGGCGGATTGAAGGATACAGCCTGAAAAATAATCTTTGTCCTGTTATTTCCGGCTTTCCTGAGTTCCCACGTGGCTTTGTAATTGTTCAGGCGTTTGGCTCCGGGTTTCAGCGGGATGGTGGTTTCGCGGCTGGTCATCTCGATCCGTGCCAGCGAATGATCCTGATTGTAGTTCAGATTTGAAAACGAAATCATATCCCGGTTATCAAACGGCCAGGGCAAGGCAAAATACGTATACGAATACCAGGCCTGATCCGATACTTTCCGGATCATGTAGGCACTGCTTACATGGTTCATCCATAAATTGGTTTTCGACGGGTCGGTTAACACGGATAGCACCTCACTCAGACTTCCGTTGATGGTCATTTCTCCCTTTCGTTCCCGAACCCTGAGATCATTGTTTACGCTTACCCAGCGCTCATACATATTAATGCCGGATTCGCTGTCAATCAGAACCCAGCTTTCGGTGGAGGCGGACATCATACAGCCTGCAATCATTGCAAACAGGACAGCAATTCCGTACTTTTTAAATTGAATGGTTTTCATAGGATGTATTTGGAGTTTATACATCCATGACAACCGGGAATGGATTTCCCCCTATCCGGGATAAAAAAAATTAAAAATTAAAAACTGAATTTCAAGGCGGCATTCCAGCCGGGCCAGGCATCGAATCGTGTATTTACTGAGGTGTAACTCCACGTATTGGAGGGTGATACAGAAGCTATATAATCGGAAACAATTGTATTATGTGCCTTTGCGATAAAAAGATTCATGGAAGGGCCTGCCGACAGCCGCATGCCGCGAAACATACGAACCGAAAGCTGTGTTGAAAGGCTGACTTTGGTGGTTGTGGTTTCATCAAAGCGTTTATTGATATTGAGCACAGTCGACAGCATTTCCACATCGAGGCTCAGCCGGTGCTTGTGGAACAAGCGGCTCCCATATCCGTAATTTATTCCCCAGCTTAAACTATCCCCGGCTCTGTGACCTGTAAGACCGGCAATGGTATACAAATGATTAGTTCCCATGTGAATGAGAAAGGAATAAAATTGTGATTCATCGGTACTGACGACCGTTGCATAATAGCCTCCCTTAATGATATTAAAAATCCCCAGCGGCATCCCGTTGTTGGTATCGGCAATATTGATCACCCCGAACTGAAAAGCTGGTGAAGGGGCATAGTTCAGAAATCCGCTGATCTGGATTCCCTTACAATATCCCCGGGCAATGTTTCCGATTCCGGCTATCTGCACTCCATTCAGATACCTGCGCGAAAGGTTAAACGCACCGGCCATCTGAAGGCCTTTGACCGTATCTGCACCGATATTGGCACCGATGGCTACCTGAACCCCTTTGACATATTCGCGGGTCAGGTTGAAGAGCCCTCCTGCTTCAAAACCAGCTACCCCGCGTGAATATCCTCCAATCAGATTGATGGAGAAATTATTGACTACCGAACCACTCATTTTCAAATTTGTCCCAATTGTGGGAACAAGGGAAAGTTGAGCAGGTCTTCTTTCGAGAATAATAACATTGGTACTGTTTACCAGAAACTCATCCGGGATGAAGCGCTTGACCAATCGAACCGGAAAGGTATCCTGAACCATTACATCCCCGGCTTGTCGTGCTTGTATCGATTGAAACAACTCCTCGGTTTTTTTCATTCGTATTTCCAGATAAATATCTTTTTCAGGTTTCAGGAGAAACACCGTATCCGAATAATGTTCCTTACGGCAGCGGAGTGCAACCATGGTGGTTTTGGGTTTTATCCGAATCACGAAGGTTCCGGAACTATCTGTCAGGCAGGATTGCATTCCGGCCATATCATAAAGCGTTGCCTGCGACACCGGCTCCTGCGACCGCAATTCTGTTGCTTTTCCGCGTATCTCAATGAGCTTTACAACCGCTTCATCCGGAGTATCCTCTGTTTCCCTCAATATAATTACATAAGTACCGGTACTTTTAAAATAGTAGGAAGATCCCAGAATTTCTGCCAGAACATAGTCAAGCCGCTTGTTTTTTATGTTCAGACTCACATTCCGTTGTGTATTGATAAGGTCTGTGTTGTATGAAAAATGAACTCCGGATACCATGGCAATGGTTTGAAGCGCCTTGTCAACCGGTTGCTGAACGATTTGCAGGCTTATCCGTTTTCCTAAAAGTCCGGACTGAGCATACGATTGCATTCCAAAAAACAAGAAAACGAGACTAATGACCAGATTTCTCCACTTCATAGGTTGTACCATTTTTTGTATGGTTTAATTCCAGGGTTGTGCTGATAATTTCCATAATCCTGTCGATGGGCTGGTTCTGAAAAGAGGATGTAAGCCTGAGTTTTGCAATGGAACTGTCGGGAATCTCAATGGTAACGGCATATTCCTTCTCGAGAATGCGAAAAACCTCCGCCAGTTCTGTACCGCGGAACTCCAGCTTTTTGCTCAGCCAGAACAGTCCGTTTTCATCGCTGAGCTGAACCCGCTCAAGTTTCCCGGTTTTTTGGTGATAAATTCCTTTATAGCCCGGATCCAAAAATACCGAATCAACCCGAATCTGATTTTCTCCGGTTTTATAAACCGCAACCCGGCCCGACTGAACATACACCTCTGTCAATGCTTCACCGGGATAAGCCCTGACATTAAATTCGGTACCTAAAACAACAACATCCACTAGCGGAGTATGAACAATAAAGGGTTTGGCAGTATCCCGGTTTACTTTCAGAAATGCCTCGCCGCTCAGTGAAATTTCACGTTCGTTGGAACTGAATTTCTCAGGATATTTTATTTCAGAATTTTTGTTGAGATTGATTTGCGAACCATCCGGAAGCTGACCCGAAGAAATTGTATTCCCGGAAGAAAGGCTTAGTTGAACCGGTTCGCGGAGGGAGAAGAAAAAATACAGCCCAACAGCGATCAGGGGCAGTAAAACGGCGGCAATCCTCAGGGACCAGCCAAAATGGATGCGGTTTGACGGAGATTTTGAAATCGCCCCTTCCGGCATGGCTTCCATAGCCTCGATTCGCCGGCTTACCTGATCCCAGGCGACATCGGTATTGATATCCAGAGGGGGAGGAAAGGCGGTTCCGGCTTCCTGCCATAGTTTTTGCAAGGCATCAAACTGCGCCCGGTTATCCTCTGATTCAGCCAGCCATTTCTGTATGGCGGATTCCTCCTTCGGATTGGCTTCTCCGCTTAGGTACACGATCAAAAGATCGGGGTCAATATGCTCCGGAAAGGGTTCCATGTGGTATTATGACAATTGAAAATCGAACATCACCTATTTGAATTAAAAATAAAACTTAAAATAATCACAATAAAGACAGAAAGGTATTCGTTAAGCGCCTTCCGCAAAAACTGCATGGCTTTCCCCATCTGGTTTTCCACCGTTCTTACCGAAATCCCCAGTATTTCAGCAACTTCTTTATATCGTCGCTCTTCATAACGGACCATCAAAAATACCTTTTTCCGTTCCGGAGGGAGACTTTCAATCGCATTTTGAATCGCTTTCTGTAAGATCTTTGTATCGCCCGTATCCGGAGAATCTGCGACTGGTTCGGGATTTTCCTGCTGTACATTCTGAGTGTAGGCCTCCCTGATTTTGTGGTGTTTGATCAGATTGAGGCAACGATTGTGAACAGAGCGGAATAAATAGGATTTGAGCGATGTTCGGACATCCAAATCTTCCCGTTTCTGCCAGAACTGAACAAAAAACTCCTGAACAATTTCCTCTGCTTCAACCGGATCATGAAGGATCTGATTTGCATATGAACATAACATCGGATAAAACTGCCGGAACAGCTTTTCAAAAGCTGTTTTATCTCCGTTAAGGATCTTCAGGATTTGTTGTTGTTCAGCGGTTTCCACCCGAAATCTGGTTAATTTGAAAACAGGATCAGGACAAACCCGATCCGTTTTCGAAAAATGCTTTCAGAAAAACATCGGCGATCAGATAAATCCATGTTTTGGAGGGATCCGGATCCTTAATAAAACCCTTTTCCTGAAGTGAGCGGATGGATTCTTCGGATTTACGCCGGATAAGCGGATTGTTCATCCAGGTTTCCTGGGGAGGTTCATAACCCAGTTTATCGGTTCGCCAACTGATCTCAGCAGGAATTTGTTCACTGTAAGATAAGCGGAGCAGATATTTGGTCCAGCCCTGATTGAGCTTAAGATCAGACGGCAGACTAAACAGAAATTCGACGAGCTTATGATCAAGATACGGAAGCCTTACCTCCAGCGAAAATGCCATCGAATTCCGGTCGGCAAAACTCAACAGTTTCTCCAATCCATAATTAAAGGTTGAGCTGTGCAGCGAAGATTGTAAATTTTTTATCCCGTCGAACGGCGGGTCGTAATGGCGGAATCGTGGCAATAATTCACTCCCCAGATCCTGCATATGCGACGGCTGTATGGAATTACGGCGGATATGGGCCAATTTCCTGCGCAAATCCGGCATAAACAACTCCAGTAAAAAATCATATCCGAAAATGTTGCGGTCGCGTTGATTCTTCTTAAAAAACCTGTACTCGCTGATAAACCGTGAAAAATTACTTCCGATTAATTCCTTGAAATACGGCCTGAAATAATGCGTATACCCTGCCAGGGTTTCATCAGCTCCCTGTCCGTCGAGCAATACTTTCATCTTATGCCGGTGGGCAAGTTTCATTACTTCCCATTGTGCTACCGGACTGGCACTGGCAATGGGCATTTCCTGATGCCAGACCAGCTTTTCAAGATCATTCAATAATACAAACTCATTGACCAGAGTCTGATAGGACGTAAAGTCATATTTATCGGCCAGCAATTTAACATAATACCCTTCATCTTTCGAACGGCTGTTGAATCGCGCAGTAAAGGATTTAAACTGATGCTGATCCTCACTTTTTTTCTGAAGAATGATGTGTGCCAGCGTACCCGAATCGAGTCCGCCACTCAGTGAAGTCCCCACCGGAACATCCGACCGCAACCGGTGTTCAACCGATTTTTCAAGCAAGACCTTGAAGGTATCAACAGCATCACAAATAGAAATGCCGGACGGAACCTGCTGATCACTAATCTCCCAGTAACGTTTGGTCTCCTGATGGCCCTGTTCATCAATGATCATGTAGTGCGCTGCTTCCAGACGGTTTATCCCTTCAAAAAAAGTCTGCTTGCGGTTTCTTGGATTCTCATGTAAATAATAGGTGAGGAAAAGAAAAAACATTTCCCGGTCGAGCTGATAATCGCCCAGCCAGCTCAGAATAACCTTGATCTCAGAACCAAAAATAAAATGATGACCAGGTACATGGTGATAGAAAAAGGGTTTCTCTCCAAAGCGATCGCGGGTACAAAACAAACGCTTTTCCTGCTTATCGTAAAGGGCAAAAGCAAACATCCCCTCAAAGCGATCGAGGCATTTCTCCTGCCAGGCATCAAAGGCCGCCGGAACAACTTCGGTATCCGTATGGCTGGTAAAATGATACCCCAGTTCCTGCAGTTCTTCCCGAAGTTCAATATAATTATAGATTTCGCCGTTGAACGTTATCACATACCGATCCATATAATGCATCGGCTGATCTGCCAGTTCACTTAAATCGATGATGGATAAACGCTGATGCCCGAAACCGGTTTTGCAATCCTCCGAAATCCATTGACGGTACTTATCGGGTCCGCGGTGAACAATAACACTGCTCATCCGATCGATTTCCTGAGGTTCGACCGCCTGACCATTAAAATATTGTATCCCCGCAATTCCGCACATATCCGATATTTATAATAAAGACCATTCTGCTTCCATCATGGCTTTGCCCTGACTAATCGGGTGCAGCTGGTAGCTATGGTTATAGGTTCCGATTTCGACATTGATTTCGACAGCATTCTCCAGTAATTCCAGTATGATATCACCTTCATACACACCATAGGTCAGAAAATACTGTCCCGGGGGAAGCATCAGCTTGTGAATTTCACAATGTATCCGGCCTTCCGGCGGCAGTTTTTTCAGATTGAGTCCGCTGATATGCGAATGATGGTAAACAACGGGACCCCCCGATGCATTACGGATCAGAATTCCGAAACACAGGTTAAAATACTCATTCTGGGTCGATACATAATCGAAGTAAATATTCAGCGTTTCGCCAATGTGAAAATAGTTTTTGACAACCTGGTTCTCATCCATCAGATGAATCTTCCGGACTCTTACCTCTCCGGTTCCGATATGGTCGTTCCGTTCATCCAGATTATCACCCTCCGAATGAAGATGAGACAGATATTTTTCGATCGCGCTGTCTTTTTCGCCATAATAGGCGAGATTGCCATTCTCGAACAACATGGCATTGTTGCAGATATCACTGATCGAGCCCATATTATGACTCACCAGCAAAATAGTACGGCCACTCTGATGGGCAGCATCATTCATTTTGCCCAGGGCTTTTTTCTGAAATTCGGCATCCCCGACAGCCAATACCTCATCCACAATCAGCGTATCGGCTTCGAGATAAGCAGCCACAGCAAAGGCAAGCCGGACATACATACCGCTGGAATATCGTTTTACCGGTGTGTCGATAAATTTCTCAACACCACTGAAATCAACAATTTCTTCAAATTTTTTCCGGATCTCATTGCGTTTCATACCGAGAATGGCACCATTGAGATACACATTCTCTTTCCCGGATAATTCGGGGTGGAAGCCGGTACCGATTTCAAGCAGACTGGCAATTTTTCCTTTAATTTTAACCAGACCGGTTGTCGGGGCAGTGACTTTTGAAAGCACTTTCAACAAGGTTGATTTTCCGGCACCGTTTTTCCCGATTATCCCAACCACATCGCCTTCACGAATCTGGAAATTAACATCCTTCAAGGCCCAGAAATCCCGCTTCTCCGGAATAACAACAGAATCAGGATCCTGACGGTTCTTCACCCGGTTCCGGGCATAATCGAACATCCGGCTGAAATCATCCCGAAGCGTGAGTGCATTAATGCTTCCCAGCCGGTACATTTTTCCCAGATCACTTACTTCGATTACATTTCTTCCGCCACTCATATCAGATCGTATCAAGAAAAGTCCGCTCAACACGGTTATACATAATCACGCCTATAAAGAAAATAATGCCGGTAAAGGCAATACTATACATCATCCAGTAAGGATCAAAAAATCCTTTCCCCAAAAAAGCATACCTGAAAAACTCTATGATCGAACTCATCGGATTGAGTAACAAAATTATCCGGGCCGGGCCGGAGATGCTGCTGACCGAATAAATGACCGGTGTGGCATACATCAGCAACTGTATCGAAAAATTGATGAGATAAATCAAATCGCGGTATTTGACAGTCATCGCCGAAACAATAATACCCAGGCCAAGCCCGAGAAAAGCCATCAACAGCAACAACAAGGGCAAGAAGGCAATCGCGGCAGTAATGTGGATACCTACACCCTGAAAAGAATAAAAAACGATGAATCCCGCCAGTAATATGATTTGTACAACAAAGGAAAACATCGTGGTAATAACAATGGAAACCGGCATCACCAGCCTCGGAAAATAGACTTTCCCCAGCAAACTGGCATTGTTGACAAAGGTTGCCGATGTTTTTCGGACACTCTCCGAAAAATAATTCCAGCAAACAGTCCCGGCAAGATAAAACAAAACCGGATGCAGTCCGTCGGTGGGAATTTTGGCAAGATTCGAGAATACAACAGTAAAAACAAGAGTCGTCAGCAAGGGTTGAATCAGGTACCAGAGCGGACCGAGTATCGTTTGTTTATAGACATAAATAAAATCCCGTCTGACAAACAGCGCAATTAAATCGCGGTACTGCCAGGTTTCCCGGAAATTGATATCGAAGAGGCCGATTTTCGGTTTGATAATCTGATCCCATTCTTCTTGACGCGTGTCGTTCCGGAACATAGGTTTTATTGCGTTTTTTTATAGTCGTGCCAGCGTTGAAGTACCTTCGAAAAATCAGATGGTAATTCAGAGTCGAAAAGTAAGAACTTTTTTGAAAACGGATGCAAAAATCCCAGTGTTTTGGCATGTAAAGCCTGGCGGGGGATAATTTCGAAGCAATTTTCGATGAATTGTTTGTATTTCGAATAGATGGTTCCGCGGAGGATTTTATCGCCACCATACTGACTGTCGTTAAAAATCGGATGTCCGATAAACCGCATATGTGCCCGGATCTGGTGCGTTCGGCCGGTTTCAAGTTTACATTCAACAAGGCTAACATAGCCGAAACGCTCGAGGACTTTGTAATGCGTAACAGCATGTTTACCGGTTTCACCATCGGGATAAACCTCCATTTCGAGCCGGTTTTTTTTGCTGCGACCGATATGGCCTTCAATCCGGCCTTCATCCTGCGTGAAATCGGCCCAAACCAGTGCCTGATAGGTCCGCTCAATGGTGTGGTAAAAAAACTGCCGTGCGAGCATCGCCTGCGAAACCTCATCTTTGGCCACCAGCAGCAAACCGCTGGTATCTTTATCAATACGATGAACCAGGTATGGATAATGCGTTTCTGAAATTCCGGCTTCAATAAAGCGATATAAAAGCGCATTCATGAGCGTTCCCGTAAAATTACCATGACCGGGATGCACCACCATACCGGCAGC
>CAYLTH010000047.1:0-17435 GCA_964386485.1 uncultured Bacteroidales bacterium
GATGTTTCGGTTACAACAAGTTCAAACCCTTATACTTTTGAAACATTCCCAACTGCTGCAACAACTTTTTCATTGGTTTCAATATCCGCTGCAGGAGGTTGTATAAATTCAGCAATTGTATCCAGTTCTACAACAGAATTCTTCCCATCTGCTGACGTTTTTAATGTAACTGGAGGTGGTAGTTTCTGCAATGGTGGCACAGGTGTCGCAGTAGGTCTGGATGGATCACAATCCGGGGTTACCTATGAACTTTTTCTGAATGGAACCACAACCGGTCAGTATGTTGCCGGTAACGGATTAAGCCTTTCATTTGGTCTTCAACAGATTGCAGGAGCTTATACAGTAACCGGTGCAAATGATTGTGGAACTGTAACAATGAATGGCCAGGCTGAAATTATACTTGGATCAGGTCCTGTTGTAAGCCTTGCAACACTACCAACATTTTGCGAAAATGTTGGCATGTACCTTTTAAGTGGTGGCTTGCCGGAAGGCGGAACATATAGCGGAATCGGCGTGTCAGAAAATCTTTTCTACCCTTCGATTGTTGGTCAGGGGCTTTATGCAATTACATACTCCTATGCGGACGAGAATGGCTGTATTGGAACTGCAACTGCAAATCTTGAAGTTATGGCTTTGCCAACTGTAAGTCTATCAGCCAGTACACCGGTTTGTATTGATTCAGACCCGATTACATTATACGGCTATCCTGAAGGTGGTTTCTATACCGGACCGGGAGTTGTTGACAATATGTTTTACCCAGCCAATGCTGCTGTTGGATTTAATACAATTGAATATTCCTATTCAGATGCAACCGGATGTTCCGGTTATGCAACATTTACAATAGAAGTATTGCCATTGCCTGTTATTACTTTTGGCGCAGTAACTCCGGTTTGTATTAATTCCGGATTGTTACAACTTAACATTTCTCCGGCAGGCGGATGGATTGATGGTCCCGGAGCATTTGAGAATGAAGGATTATTTTACTTCAGTCCTTCAGATGCCGGAACATTTTCAGTTACTTACCATTATACATCTGTTGAAGGTTGTTATGGTTCTGCAACCCAGGAAATCACTGTCATGGGGACACCTCTTGTTAGCTTTGAACCAATCCCGGATCAATGTTCATATGCCAGCGACTATGTCCTTTCTGCTTCACCAGCCGGTGGTGTTTTCTCAGGCCCTGGTGTAGTAAACGGAATGTTTAATGCAAATCTGTTAGATCCCGGTTATTATGATTTAACCTATAATTATACTGATCAGTATGGTTGTTCAGCCAGCGCAACACAAACGGTTTCCGTTCTTTATCAAACCGCATTGGAAATTTATTTTACAGATGTAGTTTGTGCAGATGAAGATTCAGTTATGTTGATTGGTTATCCTGCCGGAGGTACTTTTAGCGGCTTAGGCGTTTCTGAGGGATACTTCCTGCCGAATACCCTTGGTGAAGGCTCTTATACAATTCTTTATACCTATACTGATGCAAGCGGATGTACCAATTCAATCAGTGGAACTATTACAGTAAATCCGACTCCGGAAATCGTTTTCAATGCGCTAAGCCCGGTTTGTTTGGGAACTGATTATGTTGCCTTACAGGCCAGCCCTGCAGGTGGTTATTTTGATGGGTATAATGTTTATCAGGAT
This sequence comes from uncultured Bacteroidales bacterium, assembly GCA_964386485.1. Lineage (GTDB taxonomy): Bacteria > Bacteroidota > Bacteroidia > Bacteroidales > CAIXZF01 > CAIXZF01. The sequence goes on from CAYLTH010000047.1 coordinate 1,642, forward strand.
GGTGATGGAAACTGGTATTTTTATGCCACTTCAATTGGCGCCGGAGATTACACCATAACCTATCATCTTTCCAATGCTTTTAACTGTTATGCCAGTGTAAGTCAGATTCTTACAGTTCTTTCAATACCTGAGGTTAGCATTGATCCTGTTGCTGATGTATGTTTTGGCAGCAATCCGGTTCAATTAACGGCAACACCAGCTGGTGGCGTATTTTCAGGCCCCGGAGTTATTGGAAATCAATTTGACCCAACTGGTCTGAACCCTGATTATTATACAATCACCTATACCTTTACCGATGTAAATGGTTGTTCCAATGTTGCAACAACATCATTTTACATGAATGCTCTCCCGGAATTATATTTCACAGCTCCTTCATCTCTTTGTTATGATGCAGAAGCAGTTGAATTATTGGCCTATCCTATCGGCGGAACCTTCAGTGGACCTGGTGTTACAGGAAACTTGTTCAATGCAGTAAATGCTGGTAACGGCACACATTTTATCACATACTCTTATACTGACGCTTATGGTTGTTCCAATTCTATCATCGATACAATCACAGTGATCGCATTACCACTGCCAATTATTGTTGATCTTCCTGCTCAGGTATGCTTCAATACAAGTCCTGTTCTGTTAGCTGGTTTACCAGTCGGTGGAATCTTCACAGGTCCCGGAGTATATTATAATGGAAATGATTATGAATTCTGGCCTGATTATGCTTATCTTGGAGCTAATCTGATCCAATATCAGGTAACGAATGAATTTGGTTGTACCAATACGATTGAAGCTGGTATTTTTGTCAATGCCCTTCCACTAGTATCTATAGAACCAGTATCTGATCTTTGTGCTACTCATGCACCGGTTGATCTGATTGCAACTCCTGCAGGTGGTGTTTTCACCGGCATTGGTGTTGTTGGCAATACATTTGATCCTTCCTTAGCATCCACTATCGAGTACAATATTATTTCCTATACTTACACTGAAGAGAATGGATGCAGCAATTCTGCTTCTATCAGTGTATGGGTTAATCAGGCCCCTATAGTAGAAATTTTACAGATCGCCGACTTATGTCTGGCTTCAGAGCCGGTACAATTATATGCTTATCCAACCGGTGGTTTCTTCAGCGGGAATGGTGTAAGCAATGATATGTTTGATCCTGCTCTTGCAGGTATTGGCACCCATACAATTGAATATACTTATACAGATCCTTTTGGTTGTACCGGTACCGGACAACTCTCTGTTGTTGTATTCTCAACTCCTGAAGTAACATTCTCTCCTCTTGCAAATGTTTGCGATGGCGCTGGTGCTGTTGAACTTTTTGCAACTCCGGCCGGAGGTTATTTTGATGGTCAGGGTGTTGTAGGAAACTTCTTCTTCCCGGCAACTGTTGGTGGTGGTACTTATACCATAACCTACCTTTTCAATGCAGGAAGTGTATGCTCTGGTTCAGCCAGTCAATCCATTACGGTTTACACCTCACCTTTGGTTACCCTTGATCCGGTTGCTAATGTTTGTACAGATGCCAATGCTGTTGTACTCAATGGATTACCGGAAGGCGGAATTTATTCAGGAACCGGTGTTGTTGGAAATGAATTCATTCCATCAGTTGCAGGTTCAGGGACATTTACCCTCACCTATACGTATATTGATCCGGTTACAGGTTGTTCTGGTTTTGCAACTCAAGAGGTTACTGTTAATAATAACCCCGTATTTTTCTCAGGGCCTTCAAATGCAAGTATTTTTGCAGGAGAGAGTACTTTCTTCCAGGCAGTCGGGATGTATGCAAATTCATACCAATGGCAAGTTTCAACGGATAATGGTATTTCCTGGACAGATTTAACCGATGGTGGAGTCTATTCCGGTGTTACAACAGAAATGCTTACTATTACTGCTGCTACTGTTGCCATGAATGGTAATTTGTATCAAAATCAGGCTTTCAGTACCTGTCCGACCTTTGCGTTCTCCACTTCTGCCCTTCTTACTGTTGAATCAAATGCAATTGATGTAACAGCCGGAAGTGTTGAAGTTTGTGCAGGAGAAGTTCTTGTTCCTGTTACTGTTGCCAATCTTTACAATGTTGCTTCCATGTCACTTACCATGACATTTGACAACACTTCATTATTGTATACCGGATTCAGTGACTTAAATCCAGCCCTGGACGGTGGGATTTATAGCATTAATGCAATTGGCAATCAGGTTAAGTTTGGATATTTCAATATCGCTCCGTTGAATTTCGGAAATGGACTTCTCGTTAATTACCACTTCACCTCAACAGGAGGGTATTCAAACCTGAACTGGGATGTTCTTGTTCCTGGAAATTGCGAATTCAATAACATTAATGAGGATATTATCCCGAGTAATTACTTTAACGGAACTGCAACTGTTAACCCACTCCCAATTGCTTATGATGTAATGGGTGGAGGAGTTTACTGTGCTGGCAGCGATGGAAAAGAAATCAGTCTGTCGAATTCTGAAACAGATGTAACCTATCATTTACTCATGAATGGTATTGCTACTGCTGTTCAACTTAACGGAACAGGCGGAACATTAAGTTTCGGAATGTTTACTGTACCTGGCACTTATACTATTCATGCTGTTAACACAGCTACTACTTGTGCTGCAATGATGACAGGTTCTGCCATTATTGGTGTCAACACAGCCATTACTGCTATTGCCAGTGATGATGTTACCATTTTTGATGGTTCATCAACAACTCTGGGAGTTGTTGTTACCGGTGGAACTGCACCTTATACCTTTGCATGGTTACCTGTTGAATATCTTGATGATGCAACAAGTAATACTCCTGTTGCCAGCCCGACCAGTACAACTACCTATACTGTTGTTGTCACAGATCAATACGGCTGTACCGCCAGTGATGTTGTTTTGGTAACAGTTATTGAACCTGCAGATCAATTCAGTGGTTTTGTTACTTATGATAATGCTGCTGCAAGTCCGATGGCAAATACTCAGGTTGACCTGTATAATGGCGGTGTTATGGTTGCCACAACCACAACCGGAGCCAATGGTGAATTTGAATTTATCGATCTGCCTGTTGGAACCTATACCGTTGTTGCTTCAACAACAAAAGCCTGGGGTGGTGGAAATGCTGCTGACGGATTATTAATGCTGAAACATTTTGTTGGAGATGCTCTCCTAACCGGAATTCGTTTTGAAGCCGGTGATGTAACAGGAAATGGAATGATTAACGGACACGACGCTTTGAATACTTTGAAACGTTTTGCCAATTTTATTCCAAATTATTTACCTGTAGCAGACTGGGTGTTCGAACAGCCAAGTGTTACGATTGATGGCCTGACCGCTCCTGTTGTAAACATTAAAGCCCTCTGCGCCAGTGATGTAAACGCTGATTACATCCCTCCATACCTGAAACCTGAACCAACAATTCAATTGGATCGCGATGGTTCTGTAACTGTTGTTAACGGAAAAGCAGAATTGCCTGTTATCGCTCACCACGCAATGACAATCGGAGCTGTTTCTTTGATAATCCAAATTCCTTCCGATATTGCAGTAAACAATGTACGGATGGCGAATGGAGATAACAACGTCATTTTCAATCGTATTGATAACGAATTGCGTATTGGCTGGTATAGTCTTACTCCGCTTCAGGTTGTTGCCGGACAAGCTATTCTAACTATGGACGTTCAAGTCAGTAAGGTATTTGCTGGTGAATTTATGATTGACGGTTACAGTACATTGTCTGATGAAAATGCTATTACCATGCGCAATGTTGGTATCAGTATTCCTAAACTGAGTCAAACCAGTCTGGCTAATACCCTTACCAGTTATCCGAATCCAATCAGTGCCAGTGCATCAGTTCAATACACCATGGCTGATGCATCACACATTAACCTGAGTGTTTTCAACATTCTTGGAGAACGTGTTTTGACACTTGTAAATGAAGTTCAGGATGCAGGAAACCATCAGGTAATCCTTAATTCTGATGAACTTAATCAAGGATCTTATTTGCTAAAACTCGAAACAAACGGGACTGTTTTAACCCAAATGATTCAGATTATCAAATAAATTTCTTCTTATTACTTCAAAAAACCCTGCCAACAAAAGGCAGGGTTTTTTGTTTTGTGTAGGTACATATCCTTTATGAAAGATTTAACCCAGGGAAACGAGCGATCACTCATCCTGCAATTTGCTGTTCCAATGCTGATAGGCAATGTTTTTCAGCAATTACATAATATTATTAATGCGGCCATAGTCGGAAGGTTTCTGGGGAAAGAAGCCCTGGCGGCGGTTGGAGCCTCTTTCCCGATTGTTTTCATGCTGGTTTCATTTATTATCGGAATAACGATGGGATCCACCATTATCATTTCTCAGTACTACGGAGCCAAGGACATGAAAAAGGTGGCAATAACCATTGACACTTTGAATATTTTTCTGTTCTTTTCATCGATTATTATCACACTGGTGGGTATTCTGTTTAGCGGAGTTATTTTTCGGTTAACCGGGTTGCCACCTGATGTAATGCCTGAAGCAGTATTATATATTAATATTCTCATGTCCGGCAGTATTTTCATGTTCGGCTACAATGGAATCAGTGCTGTTTTGCGGGGATTGGGGGATTCGAAAACCCCATTGGTATTTTTAATTATTTCAACCTTAATTAATATTGGACTTGATTTTCTTTTTGTTCTTGTGTTCAAATGGGGAGTTGGTGGAGTTGCTATTGCTACAATCATTGCTCAGGCTGGTGCATTTTTTACAGCTGTTTATTACCTGAACCATCGTCATGAAATCATCCGGTTCAGGCTAACGAATCTGCAATTCGACAAATCCATCTTTATGAAAGCGCTGAAAATCGGGCTTCCTTCCGGTCTACAGCAGACGTTTGTTGCTTTGGGGATGATAACCCTGTTTGGCATCGTAAATCCATATGGAACAAACGCCATTGCTGCATTTAGTGTTGCCGGCCGGATTGATTCCTTTGCATCTATACCAGCTATGAATTTTGCCATTGCCCTTTCCACTTTTGTGGGTCAAAACCTGGGGGCAAATAAACCTGAACGAGTGCGTAAAGGGTTTGTATCAACACTCTGGATGACTTCGGTGATTTCAATAACGGTAACATTGATTCTGGTGGTATTTGCAGAGCCTGTTATGCGTTTATTTACACAGGAGCCTGAAGTAATAAAGATTGGGTTGAGCTATCTGGTTATCGTCAGCCCTTTTTATATCATGTTCTCCGGAATGTTCGTTGTTGGTGCCATTATGCGGGGAGCAGGTGATACTATGATCCCAATGCTCATTACTCTCTTTGCACTCTGGGCAATCCGCATTCCAATCAGCTACTTCCTGTCACATAACATTGGTATAAATGGAATTTGGTGGGGAATTCCCATTGCATGGGCAATCGGGATGTTCTTTTCATACATTTATTACAAAACAGGCAAATGGAAATCAAAAGTTGTTGTAAAACCATTGCGTGAGTTGAACGAAAAACTAGCGGAACAATAGAACCTGACCGTATTGTTTACCCTCTTTTTCGAGTAAAACATTGCCTGTTCCAAAATATTCAAGAACCCAATGATAAACACCAACCGGACAGGTTTTTCCATCCATAGTACCATCCCAGTATTCATCAATATTTTCAGTCTGAAAAACCATCTCACCCCAACGGTTGTAAATTACCAATTTAAACTTAACAATATCACCATTGTTCTGAATTACAAAAAGATCGTTGACAAAATCATTATTGGGGGTAAAGGTATTGGGGACAAATATTTCAGAGCATGGCATTATAAGGGTTGAATCAATATCAAAGCAACCATCTCTGCTCACTTTTACATAATAATAACCGGGCTCAGATGCATAAAAATATGATTCAGAGCTCCCATCCTGCCATTCATAGGTACAAAATGGAAGGGTTGAGGTTGCATCAAGGAGTAAATTGTTTCCACGACAAACAACTGTACTCTCCGGCAGAGTTACACTAGGACGAAGATTTACATTAATAGAAATTTCGGTGGTATCAATACACCCATTAACATCCGTTCCGACGATTTCATAACTCATCGTATCGGAAGGACTGGCATAAACAGTTGGCAACGTATTTGAAGAAAGACCTGTAGGAGGATTCCAATAGTAGGCAAAAGCACCATAGGCAGTCAAACTAATGGTATCTCCTTTACAAATTGTAATACTGGAAGGATGTACCTGAACAATCGGTAATTGATTCACCGTGAGATTTATTTCTGCAATGGCTGTACATCCTAAAACATCTGTTGCAGTGGCTGTATAAACAGTACTGAATGCCGGGCTTGCAGTTGCAGAATTTCCGATCGTATTTGACAAGCCTGTACCAGGAGTCCATGTAATGACAGTAGCAACATTGGAGCTGGCGAAAAGTTTAACAGAATCCCTGGCACAAATAACAGGATTCAAAGGATTGGCAGTAACAAGAATATTTGTATTTATAATCAATTTTACTTCATCAGAATTTTTACACCCGTTCAAACCTGTCCCTGTTACACTGTAGGTAGTGGTTACAAGAGGATTTACAGTGATACTCGGACTAAGGGCACCGGTATTCCAAACATAGGAAATACCCCCATTCCCGGAGAGTGTTGTACTGGTTCCATAGCAAATGGTTGTATCATTTCCAGCTGTAATTAGCGGCAGAGGAAGTACATTCACCTGAACAGTATCTCTTTTGGAGCATTGATTAAGCGTTACAGTTACAATGTAGGAGGTAGTATCGGTTGGCGAAACACTGATGGAGGGAGTTAACTGAACCGGAATTGTATTCCAGGCATAACTAGTTCCACCAGTTGCAGTAATAGACACAGACTCACCAAAACATACATCAACATCATTTCCGGCGTTGGCTGGTGGAAAAGGATGAATAACCAACAGCATGGTATCACGAACAACCTGAGTACAAGGAGCTTCAGGTGTTACTTCAAAATACAATTCGACCACTCCGGTAGCATTGTCAGCCGGACCGGGAGTATAAACAGCAGAAAGATTTGCCGGAATATCAAAACTTCCATCACCAGAGGTAGCCCAATTTGTTACACTGTAATTTAATGCCTGACCAATTACAGTATAACTATCACCGGCACAAATGGAATCATCCAGGCCGGCAAATAAAACCGGTAATGGGGTGATAGAAACCTTAATATCATCAACATCACTGCACCCATTTTGGGTTACTGTAACAAAATAGGTTGTTTCAACCAATGGGCTGGCCACTGCTATAGGTGTGTTTTGTACCGGGATAGTGCTCCAAATATAGGAAGTCCCCCCGGAACCGTGAAGTGTTGCAATACCTCCGGCACATATTGTGGTATCATCTCCTGCAAAAGCTGTCGGAATTGGATAAATCGTTAACAATAAAGTATCTGTCTTGTTAGGACATGGGGTAATACCAAAACCTGTAAGCACAAGTTTAACTGATCCGGCACTAATATCCAAAGCACTGGGCACATATTTTGTAATCAGGGCATTCGGATTGAAAAATGATCCGGTACCCATTGTCGTCCAATGGGTATTGACCACATTCGTCGCAAGGCCTGAAACATCCAGGGTATCTCCATCACAAATAAATTTGTCCAGTCCGGCATTAACACTAACCGATTGATTAACCGTAAGTAAAGCAGGTGTGGAAATATCGGTCGGAGGACACTCACCGGTTGCAGCGCATTTGAACAGGTATCCGTTCATCCCGGCAGTAACACCACTGATAGTAAGTGTATTGGTGGTTGTACCACTATATGGAGCTACCGGCAAAACAGGGTTGTAAGTTAGCCCGTTGTTTGTACTTATCTGCCATTGATAGGAAAGTGTATTAATGGATGTAATCTGAAAAACAGCATTGTCATTCAAACAGGTAATCAAATCATCGGGATGATCGGTAATATCGGGAACAAGACCATCGTTGCTGCAATAACCGTCGACAAATGTACTGGGAATTGCTACCCCGATAAGGTTAGTAATCTCACAAACATTGGGGTCAAAATTTATCCCTGTACTTCCGCCGATGTAGGTAAAATTCAAGGTTGCAAAAATTCCATTCACGATTGTAGCCGGATTTACATCAAAAAACGAAAACAAAATAACCCCTGCTCCGAAGGCATTCAACAAAGTTGCAGAAGGGTTAAATGTAGGATTTACCCAATTCGATCCTGCATATGTCATTACTGCACTGTTATAGGTAATGTTGAGCGAAACTGCATTAACACTGATCAAATCCTGAGCCCTGATCGTAACTGTAACGGGTCCGGGACATTCATTGATGGTATCAATGGTTAACTTAACCTGCGCTTCTGACCTAAAACCTGCAATGAAAAGCAACAGGGCAAGCAGTAATCCACTACAAAAATGGGGAAGTTTATTCATCACGATAGAATATTATTCATCAATACTACAGAAAAAGACACAAAACACCGGATAAAGTTGTCTATCACTGTTCTCCGGCGAAATTAATCAAAAAATTCATACATATAAGTCAGTAAATAATTTTGATCCTGCCGATGGCCATGCCCTGACATATAAACACGGGATGTCAGAGGTCTGTTGTCCTCATCAAACGTCCGGTATACTGAAGAAACAACCTCTTCTGATTTGTCAGTTTCGATCTGCTTTACAACATTCCCTTTTTCATCGTATTCCATTAATACAACGTTATTTTTCAATTGGTCTTCGTCCTCTATTCTTACCAATAAATTGGCTTCATAGAAAAAACGGCTGATTTCTATAAGCTGATCTTTATGATTATAGCGCAATGTCTTGATCCTGTTTCCTTCGGGGTCAAAGAAATGTTTCCGCCATGTGCGCAATTTCCCATCAAACTCTTCAACCAGCGATTCTACAAGAATTCCATCGGTATCCCAGGTGTTGGTATTCCGCACGATAATTTTATTTTCATCGTTGAAAGCCGTTTCGGAAATCAGTTTCTCGTTATCATACAGCCATTCAATGCGGGCTTCCTGCTCTTCATCCGAATTGACCGTGGTCTTCGAAATCAGCCGTTTTTGTTCATCATAACTGTAGTGAATCGTATCAACAGATCCATCCTGATAATGAAGCTTTTCGGATAGCAGTAATCCTTCTTCAGAATATTCGAATGTTTTCCACTCAGTTATTTCATCGTCACTTTGAAGAACTTTTGTTTCAACCCTTAAATTACCAGAGAATGAATTTTTGATTTTTTGCTCGATTTCACCGAAATCATTGTAATCGATATCGACCAGTGGGAGGCCCTCTTCTGAGTATTCAGTATAGTTGTGAATTGTTCCCGGATCAGATTGCAGATCTGTGTTTTCAGTATCCGGATTATCCAATTTATAGATGCGCAAGGTTCTTTCTTTACTACCCATTTTTCGTTGTTTGTGGCAAAGTTACAAGAGAATAATGACTGACAAGACTTTTCATCGAAAAGTATTTACACAAATATTAACTTTGCACCCCATAAACAAACAGTAAGAAGATGAAAAATGCATTTGTATTAATGATCAGTATGATATTGAGTTTCGGATTGTATGCTCAGAATAAAACCGTGATCGACAAGCCCTTATATCCCAAGACCCGCATGGCAGATCAGGTTGATGACTATTTTGGCACAAAAGTCAGCGACCCATTTCGTTGGCTGGAGGATGACAATTCTGAAGAAACCAAGGCCTGGGTTCAGGAGCAAAATCAGGTAACTAACAAATATCTGTCGGCGATTCCTTACCGCGATTCCATTAAAGAACGGTTAACCAGTGTCTGGAACTTCCCAAAACAAACCGTACCTTTTAGAAACAACAACAAGATATTTTTCTTTACAAATTCGGGTTTGCAAAATCAGAATGTTCTTTATGTAAACGATGTGGATCGTGAAAATCCTGAGCTTTTGCTGGATCCTAATTTACTTTCAGCAGATGGCACGGTATCTTTGAGTGAGATTTCCGTTTCAAATGACGGGAAATTTCTGGCGTATAAGATATCTCGCAGCGGTTCCGACTGGAATGAAATATATGTAATGGATATTAAAAAGAAGAAAGTACTTAAGGATCATATAGAGTGGGTCAAATTTTCCTCAATAGCATGGTCGGGAAAAGGTTTTTATTATTCTTGCTACAGCGCTCCGGTAAAAGGAACAGAGTTAAGCGGAAAAAATGAATACCATAAAGTTTATTACCATAAAATTGGTGATAAACAATCAAAAGATGTACTTGTCTATGAAAATACCAAATTCCCTTTGCGCAATTTTTCGGCACAGGTAACAGATGATGAACGATTTCTTTTAATCAGTGAAACGGAATCAACCAGCGGCAATGCCCTGTATGTAAAAGATCTGTTAAACCCGGAAACCGGATTTGTTACCCTGGTAGATGGTTTTGAATCGGATGCAGAGCCTATCGGAAATATTGGCACGAAGATGTTTGTCCGTACTAACATTAAACATCCGAAATATCAGATAATGTCATTTGATTTATCGTCTCCCGGAAAAGCAAGTTGGGAAACATTTATTTCAGATGAAGCGAATGTGATTGAATCCGCAGTTATTTCCAATAAACTTCTGGTCGTAAAATATTTAGTTAATGCAATGAACCAACTGGTTGTTTTTGATCTCAACGGAATTGCCGTTACGGATATCGAATTACCCGGTCCCGGTACAGTCGGAGCAATCAATAGCCGTACAGAGGATGATTTTTTCTATTATTCCTTTACCTCCTTTACTTCTCCGGCACAGGTCTTTAAATTCGAATTTTCCAAAAACATTTCACGTACTATTTTTACACCGAAAACAGGGTTTAATTTCGACGAATACACCACAGAACAGGTATTTTATGAAAGTTTCGACGGAACTAAAGTGCCCATGTTCATTGTTCATAAAAAAGGCATCCAGATGAACGGAAATAATCCAACCTTGCTATATGGGTATGGCGGATTCAACATCAGCCTTACTCCCTCTTTTAGTGTAAGTCGTATGGTTTTTCTTGAAAATGGAGGAATTTATGCAATTGCAAATATCAGAGGTGGTGGTGAATTTGGCGAGGAATGGCATAAAGCCGGTACAAAAGAAAAAAAGCAAACCGTATTCAATGATTTTATTGCTGCCGCTGAATATTTAATCAATAAAAGCTATACCAAAGCCGATAAACTTGCCATTTCCGGAGGATCTAACGGAGGATTACTTGTTGGAGCCTGCATGACTCAGCGTCCTGATTTGTTTAAAGTTGCATTACCGGCAGTCGGTGTTCTCGACATGCTTCGCTATCATAAGTTTACTATTGGCTGGGCCTGGGCTACTGATTATGGCACAAGTGAAGAGGAATCCGGCTTCAAATATCTCTATAAGTACTCGCCACTGCATGTAATTAAAAAAGGAGTCCGCTATCCTGCCACACTGGTTACTACTGCAGATCATGATGACCGTGTTGTTCCTGCACATTCCTTTAAATTCATTTCAGCATTGCAGGAAAATCAGGGTGGCACAAATCCTGTTCTCATTCGTATTGCAACCAAAGCCGGACATGGAAGTGGCAAACCTACATCCAAAATTATTGAAGAGGCTGCTGATGTCTGGGCATTTACATTTTATCACCTGGGGATCAATCCGGTTTTTCCAAAGGATCCAAACAAACCCGTTCCCCCGGTGAAGGTCAGAAGACCAGAAATCAAAGATCCATATTTAAAACAGAATCTGCCGAAACCTGCACCGGCACCGCAAACACCGGGTTCAACCCCTCCTCCGAAAGGAAGCCAGCGTTAAAATTATTTACCTGTCCATCCATCAGGGAATACTGCAGGTTTGGCATATTCCGGGTTGGACAAGAAGGTATAATCTGTCAGTGTTAAAATAAAGGCCTTCAAATCTGCTTTTTCAGGAGGAGTCAATCTGGCTCCTCCTGTTGTTATATGATGCATCAAAGAGCTGATACTGGATGACCAGACGAGCTCATCCGAGTAAAAGTTGATAACATCATCCAGAGTATTAAACCGCCCGTCATGCATATATGGCCCGGTAAAGGTTACATTTCTCAGTGTAGTAGCCTTATAAGCTCCAAGGTCAGCCATATTTCCTGTAACATGGTAACGATCGCGAATATCGGTAAACGTACTATCCAGGCCATTGTTGTAAAATAAATTCGTCGTAAACAGCGGATTCCCGGAACCTCCATGGCAATGAAAACAATCCCCCCCCTCTTCTGTTGAAAACAATACAAATCCATTTAATTCCTGCGGAGTAAGTGCCTCTTCTCCACGCAGATAGCGATCAAATTTTGAATCAGAAGAGATTAAAATCCTTGTGAACTGAGCCACAGCACGATTGATATTTTTCATGGTAATGGTTTTAGAACCAAATGCCTTTTCAAACAATTCCGGGTAACCGGGAAGATTCTGGAATAACATCTTAACTTCATCGGTATCTCCCCGCATTTCATGTGGAGCAATTACACCCATCCATACGAGATCCTCGAGTGTCCGCTTGTTTGGATCCGGCCCGGTTTTACTGACTAATCCGTTCCACAGATACCCTTCATTGTTCCATACAATATTAATTAATGGCAACATATAATGAGGAGTGTGGATCCCGGTTAACCCAAATGGATGGCCTCCGGTAAATTTCGGATGATCGATACCGCATTCAAATGAACGGGATTGAAGATGACAGGTTCCACAGGTCATAAGTGAATCAGGATGGGTTCGTCCGCTTAACCGCCCATCATAAAAAAGAAAACGGCCAAGTTCAACACCCTCAACTGTTAAGGGATTGTCTTCCGGAATATTCAATAATGTCGGGAAGAACTTCGGAATTTTCAGATTGTAGGGTGTTGCATCAGGAACTAAATCCTCTTCCATGTCGTGTCTGCATGAGACCGTAAACAGAAGAAACGCAAGAAAACAAAATGATATGAATAACAAAAAACCGGATTTTATCATGATAATCAATTATTTACGTGTAAAAACATCGAAGCCGTTTTCCATCCCTCTTTGCATAGCCTGCCAGTCAACCATCATGGATCCGCCAACAACATTCCAGTCCCAGGTATGCGGTGTTTTAAACCAGCTTTCAACATTCATCTGAATTCCGATTGAAGTTGTCATATCTGCAGAAATAGTAAATGCCGAAGCCGGCAGGGTAATCCTGAAACTTGTATGATGAAATATCGTATCCGTGGCTGTAATTTCTCTTCCGATACCCGTATGAAAATTAAAAGGAGTTTCCATCGCAGTGGTATCGATCCATTTCCCGTTTAGTTTAAAATAGTGATAACCACCACCCAGAATATCAGGCCAGAACATATTAACCTCCGGGGGATTCACAAAAAGCCCTGAAACATTTTTAGCTTCGTTGATTCCAAATACAAAACTGAGAGAATCATATTGACCGATCGGCAAAGGATCACTTACATCCCATGAAAAAGTAGACGATATCTGACTGTCAACATAAAAAATACTTCTCTGATCATCAATCATTTGCTGCTGTCCATCCGATTTATAAAGAATAACATCAGAAATAAAATATTGAAAATCAGTGATCATATACTGATTACCGGCGTCATTCGTATACTTCAGAATATTATATTCGATATCCTGACCATCAACAGTGTGAGAAAATGTAAGTTGAATTTTTCCGAAGGTTTCGTCATCATCGTCATCCCGTTTACAGGAAGTAATATTCATGGTTATAACGACCGAGACGGCAAGTACACTAAATAGTAAAACAAGTTTGAATAAATTTTTCATTGCAGAAAATTTAGGAATCTAAAAGTATAAAAAATAATAACTGCTGCAATCTTAGACACTATTTCAAGTCCTTTGTTGCCTGAAGTATCAGATGGAGCTTTTATTTTGACAATTACGAACTAAAAACCCTGCGCTTAAATTACCTATCTTTGCAAAATGATGTTTAAACCCGGAGATAAAGTTAAATTCCTGAATGAAAAGGGAGGCGGAGTTGTTACAGAAGTAATCAGTCCCGGCCTTGTAAAAGTAGCCATTGAAGACGGTTTTGAGATTCCGACCATGGTGAGTGAATTGGTTAAAGTTGACGATAAAGAAATCGGATCAAAGTTTTTCACCGAACACTTTGAGATGAGTACACGTTCATCAAAACAACCGGAACAACAAAGCTCAGAAGTTGAAAAGTTCCAGCCCCTCCTCCACCGCGAACAGGTAAAAAAAACCACAGAAGGTATTTATATGGCTTTTCTGCCACACAATCAGAAATGGCTGATTACCGGTCTGTTGGATATTTACATTTTAAATCACACCTCCTATACCATATTATATAATTATTTTCTGGCAGAAAATGATGGACAATATAGTGGAATGGATTGTGATATTGTACCATCCGAAACGATGGTCTATTTACAAACCATCGACAGAAATGAAATCAGCAGCTGGAATCAGGGGATTTTACAGGTTTTGTTTCACAATGAACTTCCTGACAAAGTAATGTTACCTGCCAGTACGAGCTTTGATATCCGGGAAACTCGTTTTTTCAAGGAGGATAATTACATAGAAACCAGCATGTTGCAAGGGAAAGTCCTTCTGGTAAATCTGTTCGACATTGCCAAACAACAAAAAATAACTCCACGATATAAAGATCAAAAAACCGGAACCCATGAACCGCTTGTAAGAAGTTCTTCGATGATGCGTGAACCGGCCCTGATCGACAAGTTCAAAACCAGTCATTCGGAGGCGGAAGTCGATCTTCATATTGAAGAATTGCTGGAAACAACTGCAGGCCTGGATCCGGAATCCATACTTAAAATACAACTTGATCATTTTTCGAGGTGTCTTGAAAGTGCGATCAGCAATCAATACAGGAAAGTCATTTTTATTCACGGGGTCGGGAATGGCACTTTGAAATCAGAATTAAAAATGATACTCGACCGCTATGAGGGCGTAACACACAGCCTGGCCTCCATGGCAAAATATGGCGTCGGTGCTATTGAAGTACAAATTTTACATACATAACGTTCTTTTTTTCGGAAATTACCAGGCATCCGGCAGTTTGTCCTATCGCTTCCTGTTTACAGGGGGAGGAAAGTCCGGGCAACACAGAGCACCTTGCTTCCTAACGGGAAGGTATTGCAATTCGTTGTGATAACAGACAGTGCCACAGAAAATTACCGCTCCGGTTTACCGGAGTAAGGGTGAAAACGCGGGGTAAGAGCCCACGACGTATGCGGGTGATCGTTTACGGGGGTAAACCTCAGGGGTTGAAAGGCCAAATATACCGGGAATCGCATCAGGTTGCCTGCAACCTGATGCGTAAAGGGCTGCTCGTCCGCTCCCGGGGGGTAGGCCGTTAGAACCCTATGGCAACATAGGGTCCAGATAAATGATAGGACCCGACAGAACCCGGCTTACAGAACTGCCGGATGCCTGAGTAATTCCGATAATTTTTATGTATTTTCTTCGTTATATCCCCAATCATAATAACAATTCCGTGTTAATAATTTCAGTTTCAAACACCCAACATCCGCTGAAATAATCTATACTTTTAACACTTTAATTCATCTACACAGAATATGAAATCAACCCGCAGGTTATTGCTGGCTTTATGGCTGTTTACAGCAGGGATGGCATCCACGTTTTCACAGCAAACTCTCATTTATACCGGTCCTGAAACCATTTACAGGGACGCACTCGAACTATTTAACAAAGAAAAGTATAATGCTGCACGGGAAAAATTTCTCGAAGTCAGTGATCTGATCCCCGATCAGAATTCTATCATGCGATCAAATGCAGAATATTATGCTGCAGTTTGTGGTTTTGAATTGTTCAACAACAATTCCGAACAGCAATTTGATGAATACCTTGCC
>CAYLTH010000047.1:17535-20704 GCA_964386485.1 uncultured Bacteroidales bacterium
AAATTTGCGCTCAATTCATTTTACTCGTCTTATAAAGAAGGCTATGTACTTGACATAAAAGAAGATGCATTGTTTAATTATGCCAAACTTTCCTATGAATTAGGGTATAATCCATACAATGAAGCCATTAAATCTCTCAAACAATATATCCAGGAATATCCGGATTCAAAACGCATCGACGAGGCTTATACCTATTTGGTTAACTTATTCATGTCGACCAAAAATTACAAGGATGCACTTGATATTCTCGATAATATCAAAAACAAGAATGAAAAACTGAAGGCCGTATATTTTCACCTGACCAATGAATACGCTACTACTTTGTATAACAGTGGTCAGATTGAGGATGCCATCAAAGCCTATGCAAAAGTAAAAGACAATACCTATGACCGCGAACTGGGGGCAGGTGCACTGTTCTGGACTGCTGAAGGATATTACAAATTAGGGAAATATCAGGAGGCAATAACCCATTTCAAACAATTCCTTACCACACCCGGTGCCTACAACCTCCCGTATTTCCGCTCTGCCAATTATAATCTGGGTTATGGATATTTCAAACTGAAGGAATACGACAAAGCGCTGACCGAATTTCGTAAATACCTGGCTTCTACCGATGCGAAAGACCCTAAAATACTGAATGATGCCTATTTACGGGCAGGAGATTGCTTTTTTGTGGCAAAACGCTATGAAGACGCCGCAACCCAGTATGATAAAGCGGCAAAAATGAAACTGCCGGACGGGGATTACGCCATGTATCAGCTTGCACTGGCTCAGGGTGCTGCCGGACAAATGAAAGATAAAACCAACAGCCTCGAAGGACTTCTGAAGCTCTATCCTTCATCCATTTTAGCGGATGAAGCCAAATATGAGCTCGGTCTTTCTTATCTGGTTGTGAGTGATGAAGAAAATGCACTGAAATCCTTTAATCGTTTAATCAAAGAACATCCGGGTAACCGCCTGATTAAAAACGCTTTGTTACGGATCGGGTTGATTGAGTACAACCGGAATGAAAATGAAAACGCACTCAAAACTTTCCGTAAAGTTGTCAGCGATTATCCGGGAACAGCCGAATCAAAAGAAGCACTGGTCAGTATCAGGAATATCTATGTTGACTTAAATAAAGTAGATGATTTCTTTGTATACGCCAAGAGTATTCCGTTTGCCAATGTAACTGATGCAGAACAGGATTCCGTTACTTACCAGGCAGCCGAAAACCTGTATATGGCTGGAGATTGCAACAGCTCAACCCAGGGATTCAAAGAATACCTGAATAAATTCCCGAAAGGTATTTTCCAGCTCAATGTGAATTTCTATCTGGCCGAATGCATGCACCGGCAGAATCGCCAGGAAGAATCCATCAAATACTATCTTACTGTAGTTGACATGCCCAAATCACGGTTCACAGAAACCTCTTTGCTCAATGTCTCCAACTACTATTTTGCCAAAAAGGACTGGGCAAAAGCGCTGGATAATTATACAAAGCTTCAGGAAATTGCAGAAAATCCAAATAATCTGATTACTGCACAGAATGGTATCATGCAAAGCAATTACAATCAAAAGCTTTATGATCAGACGATTGTAGCGGCCAATAAACTGCTGTCAAATGAAAAGGCCTCCACAGAACTGAAGGATGACGCCCATCTGCTCATTGCCCGGTCGGCCTATGAAACAGACCAGATTCCATTGGCTCAGTCTGAATTCGGATTGACCTATAAAATGAATAAGGGTGAAAAAGGTGCAGAATCCAAGTACTTTCTTGCACTGATTCAGTTTAAATCTGAAAACTTTAAAGAAGCCGAAAAAATTATTTTTGAATTCATCAATGAGTTTTCAGCCTATGATGCCTGGCTGGCAAAAAGTTTTATCCTGCTGGCTGATGTTTATGTAAAACTCGGCAATAATGTTCAGGCTAAACAAACCCTTCAGAGTATAATCGATAATTATGAAGGCCCTGCTCTGGTTGAGATTGCCAAAGGAAAACTGAATGATATTCTCACTGCTGAACGCGAAGAAGAAGCCCGTCAAAAAGCAGCCTCTGATAAAGCTGTTGAGGCGGAACTTAACAAAGAGACGGAAACACTCCTCGATCCGCAGTAATTAAACACAACTTCAACAAACGATTCAAACAGAACCTCTATATGAAATCATTAAAAATCCTGTTGTTTCTGAGCCTTTTTGCAGGTATTTTGTTCTCAAATACCTATGCCCAGAAGAAAACCTATAATGAGGAAATTACTGTTGTTGCTCCATACCAGCCGGATATTAAAGATGCCAACAAAATAAATTTCACCCCAAGCGGAAAAGATACAACCCAGCCCAAACCGGTATTTACCTATAAAATTATCTCTAAACCCGCTTTGACAACTTATGAGCCTACTCCCATCGAGGCAGCAAAAATGTTGAAAGAACCAATTAGCAAGCTCTACAACCATTATGCTAAAGCAGGTTACGGAATGTATAATACGCCCTACGCCGAATATTTTTATCAGAATACCCGATCCCGCGAATACGCTTATGGTGCCCACGTTAAACACATTTCGTCCACCGGGACTATCGAAAATTACGGATATCCGGGTTATAGCGAAAATTCCATTTCCGTTTTTGGCAAACAATTTAAGGATAAGAAGTATGTTTTATCAGGAAACCTTGGGTTCGACAGGGATGTGGTTCATTATTACGGGTATAAACCGGAAGAATTAGTGGGAATAGATAATCCCTCAAAAAAGGATATTCGTCAACGCATCAGCAAATTCGACCTTAATGCGGAATGGAAAAGTACCTATACAGATTCAACCGATCTGGCCTGGAAAAGCGATCTGAAATTTTATCATCTTTTTGATAAATTCGATACAAAAGAAACCAACATCCGGCTGAATGGATCCCTGGGTAAAAGCGGGAAATTTGTCGATTTGTCACCCTCTCAAACCTGGGACATCGGAATGACATTTGACTTTTACAATGATAAATCCAAACAGTGGAAAAATCATTCTTCCGCTATTATCATGTTTGCGCCTTCGGTTACCACAAAAATCAAGGATCTTGGAATCCACATCGGACTTAAGCCTGCCATCGAGGCCGACACTACAGCCTACATCCATGTTTATCCCGATATCCGCCTTACGTATCGTGCCATTCCATGGTGGCTAAATCTCTATGCCGGAATTGACGG
>CAYLTH010000047.1:20804-23501 GCA_964386485.1 uncultured Bacteroidales bacterium
GGCAAACCTATCCTGGATCCTGTTTATATACGCAATCGTCCTGATCTGAATCTTAGCCTGGAATACCGCTATACCAAAATGTTCTCCTTTTTTGTCAAATTGAACAACCTGGCCAGTGTCCGGTACTACTCCTGGAATAATTATCCGTCTCAGAAATTCAATGTTCTGGGTGGATTAACCTGCTCCTTCTAGGCTGAAAAGCCCGTCAGTCAAGCGTCTGAAATTTTATTAAAAATTCAGGGTTATTTTGTTGAAAAATACCTTGATTTTGCTGATATTCTAATGCATCCGGCATCGGAAAAATGCTTACATTTGCATAACACTAATTATATTAATTAAGTTATTGATTATGAGTGATTTACAGAACGATCGGCATATTAATGAAAGTGGGAACACCAATGGGAACGGAAACGGGTCATATACTGCCGATAATATTCAGGTTCTTGAAGGTCTGGAAGCCGTCAGAAAAAGACCGGCAATGTATATCGGAGACATCAGTGAAAGAGGTCTCCACCACCTTGTTTATGAGGTAGTCGACAACTCCATCGATGAAGCTCTTGCCGGATATTGCAACCGGATTCAGGTTTATATCCATGAGGATGATTCCATTACCGTTATCGATAACGGTCGTGGTATTCCGGTTGATTTTCATGAAAAAGAACAACGCTCTGCTCTGGAAGTAGTTATGACCGTTTTGCATGCCGGAGGAAAATTTGAAAAGGAAGCCTATAAAGTTTCCGGTGGTTTGCACGGTGTGGGGGTTTCCTGCGTGAATGGTCTTTCAGAACATATGCGCGTTGAAGTGTATCGTGAAAAGAAAATTTATGTTCAGGAATATGAATGTGGAAAACCATTGTATCCTGTAAAAGAAATTGGAACAACCGAGCAAAACGGAACCAAAGTTACGTTCAGACCGGATAAAACCATTTTTACCACAACGCATTACATCTATGAAATTCTGACATCGCGTTTGCGTGAACTGGCCTTCCTGAACAAAGGCATCACCCTCTCCATTACCGATGAAAGAGAACGTGATGATGACGGAAACTTCCTCTATAATGAGTATTACTCAGAGGTTGGACTGAAGGATTTTATTGATTATCTGGATAATACACGTGAAAAACTGATTCCGGAAGCCATGTGCATGGACGGGGAGAAAAACAATATTCCGGTCGAAATTGCCATGCAATACAACACCTCCTTCTCCGAAAATATTCACAGCTACGTAAATAATATCAATACCCATGAAGGCGGAACCCACCTTGCCGGTTTCCGTCGCGGACTCACCCGTACCCTGAAAAGCTATGCCGATAAATCCGGAATGCTCGCTAAACTTAAGTTTGATATCAGTGGAGATGACTTCCGTGAAGGCTTAACAGCCATTATTTCTGTAAAGGTTATGGAGCCGCAGTTTGAAGGACAGACCAAAACCAAACTGGGGAACTCTGAAGTAATGGGTGCTGTTGATCAGCTGGTGAGTGAATTGCTGACCAATTACCTCGAAGAACATCCAAAAGAAGCCCGAATCATTGTTAATAAAGTGATTCTTGCGGCGACTGCCCGTCATGCTGCCCGCAAAGCCCGTGAAATGGTACAGCGCAAAGGTTTGCTGAACAGTACCAGTCTTCCCGGAAAACTGGCCGACTGCTCCGAACGCAATGCCGAATTGTGCGAGATCTATCTGGTCGAAGGGGATTCTGCAGGTGGAACGGCTAAACAAGGCCGCGACCGTAAATTCCAGGCTATTCTGCCATTGCGCGGAAAAATCCTCAACGTGGAAAAAGCCATGCCATACCGTATTTTCGAATCCGAAGAAATCAAGAATCTCTATACTGCACTGGGTGTCAATATCGGAACAGAAGAAGATACCAAAGCACTCAATCTTGACAAACTCCGCTACCATAAAATCATCATCATGACCGATGCTGATGTGGACGGTAGCCACATTGCCACGCTGATTCTGACATTCTTCTTCCGGTATATGAAAGAACTGATCGAAAACGGGTATATATACATTGCAACGCCTCCGCTTTATCTTATTAAAAAGGGCGGAGAAGAACGCTATTGCTGGAACGAAGAAGAACGCGTTGCCTATGTGAAAGAACTCGCCAACGGAAAAGAAAGCACTGTTCATATTCAACGGTACAAAGGTCTCGGGGAAATGAACGCTGAACAACTCTGGAGTACAACTATGAACCCGGATTTCAGGACACTCCGTCAGGTCACTATTGAAAGTGGTGCAGAAGCCGATCGTATTTTCTCCATGCTGATGGGCGATGAAGTACCTCCAAGAAGGGAATTCATCGAGCGAAATGCCAAATACGCCAACATTGATGTGTAGTTGACCGATTTCATGTGATTTGTGGCATGAAAATAGTATACTTTTGATACGACAAACCCGTTATTCGGGTGTTAATTTACCAAAAGCGCAACACGTATGAAACTCAATAAATTCAAAATGCTGGCTCTGCTGGCCGGAATCCTTGTATTTTCATCTTTTCTTCCGGGTGATAAAACAGGGTCGAAAGATGAAACCCTCCTCCGGGTTATTTTCGAAAACCTCAATTCAACCCATTTTATGCAGGTTAATATTGATGACAGCTTTTCGGAAAAAGCCTATGACCTCTATCTGAAACGCCTCGATATGAACAAGCGTTTTTTGATCAAAGAAGATGTTGAATCCATGAAAAAATATCG
>CAYLTH010000048.1:0-3946 GCA_964386485.1 uncultured Bacteroidales bacterium
CAGCATTTACGGTCGATGATGATGGATTTCTCCCGCGATCTCGCTTTTGAAAAGGCACAGATTGTGAAGGAAAAACTCGAGCACCTCGAACGCTACCAAAGCCGTTCCACCATTGTGAATCCGAATATCGATAATGTCGATGTCTTCTCTATCATCAGTGAGCAGGCCAGTGCATTTGTCAATTTTATGAAAATTGTGCATGGGGCTATTATCCAGGCACATACCATCGAAATTAAAAAGAAACTCGACGAAACGGATGAGGAACTGCTTATCCTCGGAATTATGGAATTCAGGACCCGATTCAGCAGCAATGCAAAAGAAATTCTGGTCCCCATTCCGCTCGAACTCGATATTCCCGGACTCAGTATTACGATTCCGCAACGGGGCGACAAAAAGAAGTTGCTGGAATTAAGCGACCGCAACGTTCGTTATTTTCAACACGATAAACATAAACAACTCGAACTGGTTGATCCTGAGCGCCATACGCAACGCATCCTGAATCAGATGAAAACAGATTTGCGGCTTCCGTCACTCCCGGAGCGCATCGAATGTTTTGATAACAGCAATATCCAGGGTGAATTTCCAGTGGCAGCCATGGTTGTTTTCAAAAACGCCCGCCCGGATAAACGCGAATACCGCCATTTCAATATTAAAACCGTAGAAGGCCCGAATGATTTTGCCTCGATGGAGGAAATCATCTACCGGCGCTATAAACGCATGATTGATGAGGAACAGCCTTTGCCACAGCTCATCGTGGTTGATGGAGGAAAAGGTCAGCTCAGTTCGGCCGTGAAAAGCCTCGAAAAACTCAATCTTTATGGAGTAATTCCCATCATCGGAATTGCAAAAAAGCTGGAAGAAATTTATTACCCGAACGATCCGGTTCCCTTATACATTGATAAAAAATCTGAATCTCTCCGGATAATCCAGCAACTGCGCGATGAAGCACACCGCTTCGGGATAACCCATCACCGGCAGAAACGACAAAAAGAGACCATCAAATCCGTCCTCACCGAGATCCCGGGAGTGGGTTATGAAACGGCCCAGAAATTATTGTGGAAACTGAAATCAGTGAAGCGGATTGCCAAAACCCCACTGGATGAACTTCAAAAAGTCATCGGTAAGTCAAAAGCCGGGATCGTCTTTAATTATTTTAAAGAGCACCCGCTTCCTTAGGAAATCAATGTCCCAGATAGGCTTTATAGGCAACTGCATCCATCAGTTCATCAGCCTCAGCCGGATTACTCATTCTGATTTTTGCAATCCAACCACCTTCATACGGCTCCTGATTAACGAGTTCAGGATTTGATTCCAGTGCAGCATTGAATTCCAATACTTCACCTGCAACCGGCATGTACATGTCGGCAACCGTTTTTACGGCTTCGATGGTACCAAATGATTCGCCCTTATCCAGACTTTCGCCTACTGTGGGCACTTCAATAAAAACAATATCTCCGAGTTCGCCCTGAGCGTGGTCAGAAACGCCAACCCATGCCAGATCGCCTTCAATCTTGAGCCATTCGTGGTCATCCGTGTACTTGTAGTTTTCCTTGATGTTCATATTCTATTGCTTTTAAAAATTTGTTCAAACCTACATCAAAATTACCAATTATACAACGATTTTCTATTGAGCCAGTGTGAACCGAAGTGTGATTCCTCCGTTTGTGGTTGAATTCGGGAAACTCGATGATATAAAGGGTTTGTTGATGATTTTATCAAAGAAAAGACGCACATTGAACTTGCTGTTAATCATGTATTCAGCTGAAGTGTTGATTGAAATAACCCGTTGACCGGCTGAGATCTGATCAATATCCTCATCAATGCGGCGAAGTGTGGTTTTATTATTTTTAATCGAAAGGTCGGCTTTGAGATTCAGGTCACTCTTCAGGTTGGTGCGTTTACCACCGCCAACCGGTTTCACAGTAAACTGAACATCTTTAAACCGGTATCCCAGGCCAACTACAAATTCGTTGGAAAGGACTTCCGTAAGCTGGTTGTTTGTAAAACTGAAGGTCAGATTCCTGCTTTTCTTGAACTCAATTTTGGTCATCAGACTGTTGACCCAGGTCACATCAAAGTCGATCAGCGGACTGAACTGCTCATTAATGGTGACCATCTGGATCTGATATTGCGAAACGTAATTGTTGACAGCATTGCGAATGGTTGTATATCCATCCTGATCCTGATCCTGATATAAAAGGTTGGAGGTGAAATTACCTACACTGTATGTCGATCGGTAAGCATGAGTGATGTTGATGTTCTTGATATAACGTTTGAAGAATTCGATTTTTGTGAGCCCGTTATAGGTAACACGCCAGTTTGGCATCGGAATTTTCGGGAAAGGAGATAGTAACACGGAGGAGGCACTTTTGCCTGAATATGCAGCCAGGAAAGCCGGAATAAGGACTTCCTGTGAGGAAGGACCATAGCCATCCGGGAAACCTGTTGTGTCAACAGTATTTCCTGTCCAGTTTGGGTTTCTTACGGCCAGTCTCTGGGCAATTTCAAGACGGGCTTCTTTCATCTTATCAAAAACAGGTGAAGTATTATCGCTGTTGTTCCCGATAAATGCAGTTCCCCAGGAGAGATATGAAATACTGAAAGTTCCGGTCGTCTGAGGTGCTGATGGTTTGAAGTTACCGCTGGCATCTGCAACATAATATTCGAGATGATTCTCGGTTTTGGTGCGGGTTGCCGTAAGCTCAATACGCAGATCAGGGAATGGTTCCAGTGTAGCCCGTGCATTGATATTCTCATTCATTTTTGTTGAAAATGCCGTATTGAGCGCGGTGTCTGAAGTCAGGTATTGTTGAAAATCCTGTGGCCCATTTGGTTGTACCCCAAAGATGTATCCCCAGCCGGGTGTATTGTTATTCAGGTCATTACCGAAATATTGCGGACTGGGCATAAATCCCGGAATCAATGAACCTTCACCCAATTGATAGGTGAGGGTGGCATTCTTCAGACTGGTCAGGATGCGAACAGCACCTTTTGCCATGAGCTCACCCCAGTTGATGCCTTCTTTTTTCTGATCAAGACTATCCGCCTCCGGAGTTTTTACCTCTTTTTTCGGATCTGGTTTTCCTCCTTTGGGTTTTGGACCTCCCCTTGGATTGGTGGATTCAAATCCGAGTTTCTTTACAAAGGGGATTTTATTGTACAGGGTGGTCATGTTCAGACTACCATTGAGTTGCTTATTGCTGGCATTTTCAATGGTATTTCCAAAACGGGCCTGCAATGATTTCGGTG
This sequence comes from uncultured Bacteroidales bacterium, assembly GCA_964386485.1. Classification (GTDB taxonomy): domain Bacteria; phylum Bacteroidota; class Bacteroidia; order Bacteroidales; family CAIXZF01; genus CAIXZF01. Next base: position 3,250 of record CAYLTH010000048.1, read on the forward strand.
ATGCGGTCCATTTGTAATCTGCTCCATATAAGGCTGAAGCCGTCAGAAAACTGAATAGAGGGATTTTATTGATTGGAATATTGTAATTCACATCCACCGACTGGGTATAATTATTCATGCTTCCAAAACCCATGAGTTCCTTGATAACACTATCCTTGTATGCCTGATAGCTGCCGGATTCCTTGTCGATCACTCCGGGAGGTTCGTTTACATAGGAAGCTGCATTCGCCAGATAGTCAATTCTCAGTCCCTGTGTCAGGTCGAATTTCATATCGTAAACCCGGTTCCAGTCCCACTTCTTGAGATAAGTAGGATAGATAATAATATCCCCGATGCTTTTCTTGCGCATGAGTCGTTCGGTATACTCCCGATTCATATCAGTGCGGAACGACATCAGTTTAGGCGCATAGAAGAAGTTAAAATCACTGATAAGCTTCAGCGCTTTGTATTTATTCAGGAATTTAACTTTGGAGAAAGGGCGTATATTTTTGGGGTTATTCGTAAAATTATAGCCCATACCTCCCCGGTATGTTTTCTTGGAATCATATTCAATATCAATATTCCGCTGGAAGATTTCAGAAAAGGAATAGGTGAAATCGAAATTCTCAATATCGTAAAAATTAACCTTCTGTTTTTCCGGGCTGCGTTCGCGCCGGACATTCATGAAGTTGATGTTTTTTCTGCGTGTAAAGTCGAT
>CAYLTH010000048.1:4046-21832 GCA_964386485.1 uncultured Bacteroidales bacterium
CCGCCTTCGCGTAAGGCAACATTCCTGGCCTGTTTCGCCTCGATCAGTTTATCCAGCGTAATGTCCATTTTATTGGCATCCGGCCAGATTACATCTTCTTCCGATGCACTCGTAAACCAGGGTGTGAACTGAAGCGGAATTTCATATTCGTAATAGTTCTGTGTAAAGTCGGAGCCCAAACGCACAAAACATGTCATGTCACCAGTTGGATAATATTCCAATGTTGAATTATCGTTTGCGTTATAGGATTTTTCTGCATGAATATACATCTTCAGATGTTTGAACTTACGGAAATCAAAGTCTGATGTTTTGTAGGCTGCACGGGCATCACCATCCATCAGTTCACAGGTTTTTAAAACCATCGACTGCTCGTTAAGCTCCTGCAGTGTTGTAGTTCCCAGGTTGATTTCGCGTTCAATATCCGGAGGAAGAACATAAGGAACAGGAATCTTCTTGCCGTTTTCTTCAATACTTACGGTTGAAACGTCGAATGCTGTCAGGTTGTTAATGTCATTCGGGATGTATTCGCCCGGAGCAAGCAGCTGATAGGGATACTTTCTCCATTCGCTTCGCACAAGCTCAAGACTTGCCATACGACAGACAACAGGTTCCTGGAATCCTTTGAAATACATTCTGATAAAACGGATCGATTTAAAATCCTGAATATTGCCAATTTTCCGGTCAGGGCTGGAAATGGGAATTTTGAACTGATACCAGGTTACCGTCGTTGTTCCGCCATTGGCAAGGGGAACACCTTCTGCAACATATTTATCAGCAATATAATTCTGCCCGACCTGAAGTTTGGCAGTATCAATATCAACACGGTACTGATAGTAGCGTTCTTCCTCGCTTAATGTGTTGTCGCGGTTAATGTCTTCTTCATTCGGAGAGGTTGTAGCCGCAGTCGGATAAGTTTCCGGGTTCTGATTGTCGGTAGGGGAGTTTCCGTCGGGTTGGTTGTAGTGTTTATAGCGTTCCAATACACTGCTGTATAAAGGATCATCATCGTAATCGCCTCCTCTGAAATAATGGAAATTATCACCTGAAGGGTCATTGAGGGCATTCAGATAGGCCGGGCTCGAAGCTCCATGTGCAGCCAGAATTTTTGCCAGATAATTTGTGCCGAAAAAGCTGGATTCGTCAGCATCCCCTAATCCGTCATATCCAACATCCTGATAAGTTCTGGATTCATCAATATTGTCAAATGTATGAACCAGAGCTGGTACTGTTGGAACACGTCCCCAGATTGTGGTATCCACATTGGTCACCTCTGCAGAGGTTGGAAGTCCCTGTTCAAAGCTTTTCCGGGAGTCGCGCAGAATATCTTCCGAGATGTCCCCCAATTCAATATAAAATTGTCCTTTGTTGGTTTTTACATCATCATCGGCATAGGGATCCATCATCCAGAATTCGATGTACTCAACATTGGTGGCTTCAAAATCAGTTGTTTCAATTTTACGCATGATCCCTCCCCAGCGTGATTCCGGGTTTTGCAATGTACCATCTGCACTCAGGTTGTCAGCATCATAATTATATGGACCACGTTCCTTTGGATAATAAGCCAGATTGAAAATCGGAAGATTCATCGGCTGGCCGTTGGCCGGTTGTTTATTCGGGAACACTTCTGTTTCGATAACGTCACGGATCAGGTTTTTCGAAATTTCATCTTTCGAAACATTGGATGGTCTCAGGCTCGATCCTGTACGGTCATAGAAAATCGGATCTATCGTATACCAGGCGATCTTTGCCCTTTTCATACCATATTGCAAACCGGTATTCGGGGATGCTTCCGGAAATTTATCCGGCTGTCCCTGCGGTGTACTGGCAATATACCAGGTACTGATATTTTTCAGATCGATGGTCGATTTTGTTCCTTCAAAGTCATCGATATAGGTTGTTCCTGTTTTTCCAACTGCCCGTGAGTGTCCCGGAATAAAATGGGCAAACTCACCTTCCACAAGAATACGTGATGGAACTTTTGTACTATAGAATGGCAGTTTATCAACAAGTTTAGTCAGGAACATCGACTCAGTCTGGTAATTGAAATCAAGTCCCCAGATTGTGTTCGAGATGGGTTCATCACCCAAGTTAACTTTCTGTGTAAGAGGTCTTTCTGTTAAATTAAGCAGTGTTGCACCCAAATTGAAATCCTTGTTAACTTTATGGTCAACATGAATACCCCACAATCTTTTGGTCTGGATGTTAAACATAGAATTGCTTTCCAGTGAAATCTTGATGGGTGTTCCTGAATTGAGAATACCTTCATTGATAATTTTCACACGACCCAATGTGTAATCCACGGTATAATCCACATTTTCGGTAAGCGGAATTCCCCCGGCTGTTACTTTTACAGATCCCTGTGGTACGTTGATTGCATTCAGCGGAATTTCTGATCCACTGGTTGATTTGTAGGTTCCTTCGATGATAAATTTATTCTTATCGGGGTATTGCTGGGCCCCGCTTTTAGTCATGGTATACAGCGAATCATAGCAATATTTATTTGCAAGTTCGGTGTTTTGAATACTATCCCGTAAGGCTTGACCAAAGGGTTCCAGGACAGGGAAATAAACCCGGCCGTTGGCAGCGTTGATGGTTCCTCCGTTGCGCGCAGCATTGTCAATAAAGTCAAAAACTCCGTCTCCCGGCGGATTGAGCTGCGGATCCAGGTTGTCAAGATTTAAAATCTGAATCAACGGACGACCTTTGATAACACTTTCAGTGAGGTAACCTGTCGGAATACCATTGTCATTTCCGGAGTATAATACATTGAGGATAAAATCCTCTTTGTTCACCTGATAGGCGCCCATCGAGTAAACATTTTTCATCATCAGTTTATACAGTGGTATGCGGGTATTGGTGGCTGTACTCTTGATTAATTTGGCAATCAGACACTTCGGAGATGCAATTCCCTGATCCGAAAATTCACCCACCTGAAATACTGAATCCTCACCGATAACGGTGTACTGATAAGCAACAGCCAGGGTCTGGTCTGAATTTAAAGTGGTGTTCAATGAAATGAAACCCAGCTTTGAGTTGAAAGAATATTCGGATTGGTTCAGTCTTCTTGCACTTTCAACTTTGGTATAATCCTCACCGGAAGTGAAGCCCAGAACACCATTCAGATATTGCGTAACCGTGTTGATATCACGGATCTGGTTGGTGTCGATCTGCAGCATCAGGTCGTTTGATGTATTCGAGGGGTACTGACCACCTGCAGCCGAATGGATATTGGGATTGTAGGGAATGTACTCTCCGATATCGGTAAAGGATACAATATTTCGGTTATCTGTAACAGCTGGTCCGATATTGGTAATCCAGACCTCCATTTTGGTGATGTTTACCGGGGAGTTAATGATCGGGAGTTCTGACAAAGCACGGTTGTAATTATCCCTGAAATATTGTGCAACAAAAAAGTGCCGGTTTTCTTCATACTGGTCGGCATTCAATTTAAAGACGTTTTTCTGGGCACCACCTTCAACAGTAATGGTTTTACTTTCGCTTTTCTGTTGCGAAAATACACCGGTAACCATCGTTTTTCCAAACTGCAGTTTGGTTTTAATCCCGAAAAGACTCTGACTTCCGGTGATCAGCGTACTGTTCAGCGGGAGGGTAACATCTCCTGCTTCAAGCAGCTTGAGAATTTCATCTTCTTTTCCTTCGTATTTGAGTTTGAGTTTGTTCTCAAATTCAAAGGTGGCTTCTGTATTATAGTTGGTTTTAAATTCAATTTTATCACCGATTTTGGCAATAACACTCATCTGAATTTTTTCCTTGAAATCGAAATTGGTTTGTCTCCGCTGGCGGATATCCATACTTGGGTCATCCCGACGATTGGATAAAACACCAAACGTAAGCTCAGCACTTCCCTGTGGTCTTATATCAACTGTATTTCCGCCAAAAATCTTGTCAAAAACTTCACCACCCACCTTTAACTGAGGAATTAAGGGGTTACGCTTGTCCATACCCACTGCCGATGAACGTTGTTCCCAATAATTATTGAGCGAGTTCCTTAGGTCATATTTCAGATATTCCTCAAACGTCATGAAGTTGGGTGTACGAATCGACTGGTCTCCGATTTTTTCGACGAAATAATAACGGTTGGTTTCAGGATCGTATTCAATTTCCTGCTTGATATTCTCGGGATTGTTCAAATATAGCGCATTCGGTGCGTTAAACCCGTTAAAAATAGGGTCTTCGGGTTGAATGGGATATTGTAGTTGTGTATTTACCGGTTTGTTGGTATCACCTTCCGGAGTAGTATCCATACGAACCACCGGGAGAGCTCCCGGGCTGATTCCGTTTCCACGGATACCAAAGACAGCCGAATAAATAAAAAGTACAAAAAATGCTCTGAGAATATATTTTAATGTGCGCTCCAAAAAGTTCGGTATTGATGAATTCGTAGATTATAATAATTTCAATGCGTCTTTAATCAGATTTTCCACGCTGCCGGATTCGCCTTTATCATTGATAATACGCGCCACAGCCTTTTCTGCCTGATTCTTCGGAAACCCCAATGTAATCAGGGCAGATAACGCTTCTTTACCAATGGTATTGTGTGATGGAACAAATAATCCGCTCTGCAGTTCCTCCTTCGAAAGCTTGTCGCGAAGTTCCAGAACAATTTTCTGTGCTGTCTTTGCTCCAATCCCTTTCACGGTTTGTAAAACACCGGCCTGATCCTGAATAATCGCCTGATAAAGTTCCGAAATTGATAAGGATGACAAAATCATGCGTGCTGATCCTGCCCCTACACCCTGAACGGTAATGAGATGACGGAATAAACTCCTTTCCTGCTGGTCAAAAAAACCATACAGCAAATGCGCATCCTCCCGTATTACCTGATGGGTATAAAGTCTGACAAATGTTTCACTCCCGATTTTCGAGAAAGTATTCAGACTTATATGAATATGGTAACCAATCCCATGACAATTGATCACGGCATAGGTTGGTGTTTTTTCAATAAGTGGTCCTTCAACAAACGAAATCATAGAAAAATGAACTTGGACTGATTCTGATTAAAAGGCTGCAAAATTAGGATATTTTAATTTATGTAAGACTGCTTGTGAATAATTCAGTTTACCTTTGTTCACTGAATTGAAATTTTGAAGGTTAATTTTAGTACCACTTATAATATAATGGAGCAAAAAACAGCATTGGTTCTTGGTGCAGGTGGCTTTATCGGCAGCCATCTGGTTAAATTTTTAAAATCACAAAATTACTTTGTAAGGGCAGTCGATCTGAAATACCCTGAATTTTCTGTTACCCAGGCTGATGAATTTATTATTGGCGACTTACGCGATCCTGTGGTTTGCAACACTGTACTCGATCACTATTTTGATGAAGTATATCAACTTGCTGCGGATATGGGTGGTGCAGAGTATATTTTTACCGGTGAGAACGACGCCAATGTGATGCATAATTCTGCACTGATCAATCTGAATATTGTAGCCCCTGCCAGTCTTCACAAAACAGGAAAATTGTTTTATTCTTCTTCTGCCTGCATTTATCCGCTCTATAATCAGCTTGACCCCGATAATCCTAAATGTTCAGAGGCTTCAGCGTATCCGGCCGAACCCGACAGTGAGTATGGATGGGAAAAACTATTTAGTGAACGACTTTTTCTTGCATTTCAGCGGAATTATGGGTTGAATGTCCGGATTGCCCGGTTTCACAACATTTTTGGTCCGGAAGGAACGTATCAGGGAGGCAAAGAGAAAGCTCCTGCTGCCTTATGCCGGAAAGTTGCCAGCTGTGAGGATAATGGAACAATTGAAGTCTGGGGTGATGGTAAACAAACCCGGTCATTCCTGTATATTGATGAATGTCTTCAGGGAATCCGCAAGCTGATGGATTCTGATTTCTCCGGTCCGGTTAATATCGGTTCTGAAGAAATGATCAGTATCAACAATCTGGCACACATGATAATCGGAATCTCCGGAAAATCAATTCAGGTTAAAAATATTCCAGGACCGGAAGGGGTAAGGGGTCGTAATTCTGATAATAATCTGATTCTTAATAAATTAAATTGGTCACCTTCCCAACCGTTAAAAGAAGGCATTTTAAAGACATTTAACTGGATTTCAGACGAATTGAAGAAATAAATTCCCAAATTGTATCTTTTTTTCTGAAAATTATGTATATTTGGTGCAAATTAGTGTAATTGTCCCCAAATTGGTAAAAAACTTCACCATATTCTTTTTATTACTGGCAATGAATTTTATTTCATTTGCTCAGATACATAATCGTGGAAATATTTATGTTAATTCCGGCGAAAACGTTTATATCCAGGGGTATTTTAATAATGAAACATCCGGTCGCCTGCAGCATAACGGGACTATCCACATAAAAGGCGACTGGAATAACAATGATGCCTCAGCTCTTTTTTACACCAACCTCACAGGTGGTCTGGTGCGCATGGTGGGGACGAGTATGCAGAATTTCGGCGGAACCACAGCTTCTACATTTAATAATCTGGAAGTAGCCAATGCTGCTCATGTCAATCTGAATAAAAATGTAACAGTACGCCAGGTACTTACATTTACCAATGGTAAGATTATTACCAACAGCAATTACATGATCATCACCAATACCCTGCCGGCTGCCATGACGGGCTATGATGCCAATAAATATATTGTTGGCAATTTACGCAGACATTTCACGGGTACAGCTACAGATTTTGATCTCCCGATTGGTACCATGGGGTATTATGAACTGGCAACAGTCCGGTTCAACACGTATAGCGGGATAACGTATCTTGATGCTAGGTATAACACCAGTACACAGAGTGTTCCTTTTTTCTATCCTTCACTGAGTGCTATTTATGTTTATCCGGATGTTATGAATCCGGTTGCAGATCCACTCGCGAATTACCTGAGTAAGTGGTCTCATATTTATGAATTTCTGAATTACGGGTACTGGACAATCACACCAGATGCAATGTCCGCAGCCAATTACAAACTTACTGCTCATGCAAGAGGGCACAGCAACGGAGGATTAATACCGGGTCAGCATGCATTGATAAAACGGGCAAACGGGTCATCTCCATGGGGCGCTCAGGGCATCTATCCATTTGGTTCTCAGATAGGTAGCGGAGCCGGACCTGTGATTGTTTACATGGATCAGATGTCGACCTTCAGCGACTTTATCGTTGGAAAATCTCAGGATAATTTTGGTCCGCTTGCTATCGTCCTGACGGCTTTTGATGCCAAATGTGAAGGAAACAGGGTTCATCTTACCTGGTCAACTTCCAATGAGGAAAAGAATGATTATTTTACCATTGAGCGCAGTAAAAACCTCAACAACTGGGAAGAAGTTACAAGGGTTGACGGCTCGGAATTGAGTCAGGGTAACCTTGATTATGAAGCATTTGATGGGCATCCCTATCCCGGAGTTAGTTATTATCGCCTGAAACAAACCGATCTGGATGGAACTACCACCATATTTGAGGATCAATGGTTACGGTATTCCGATTGTGGTTTTTCAGGAGAATTTGAAGTAAAAATTTATGCGGATTTTGATGACAATATTCTGGTGAATTTTACTGCCTTCACAGGTGAAAATTACAGTTTAAACATCTATGATCCTTCAGGGCGGTTAATTCATACAGCCAATGGCACAGCCAATGAAGGTTTCAATACAATTACTGTCCCGGTTCAGGTTCAGGATGGTTTGTATTTTGTGAATTTCCGGAATGAATCGTCGCAGAAAAGTGAGAAAATAGTTTTAGGAACCTCACTCCGGTAAATCACTTCCTCTTTTTTATCCAATCCGCATAACGTCTTTAATCAGCGAAACCAGACTGCTGTGGCAGTTTAGGAGCGGCTCATGCAACTGTTCGGGATAAAACCAACTGATCATTTCGATATCTTCCTCAATTTGGGGTTTTCCTGTCGGGATGCCTTCTACCTCCATGTGATACCAATAGTTTAGTTTTAAAACAATATCTCCTTTATAGGTATACAAATGATAGGTATTACCCAGAAAACTCCTCACATAATCGGGCATGATGCCGGTTTCTTCAAAGACTTCTCTTACAGCTGCCTGTTCATGACTTTCATCTTCATCCAGTTTCCCTTTTGGAAGATCCCATTTTCCTCTTCTGAAAATCAGCAGAAACTGCCCCAGTGAATTCTCAACAAGTCCGCCTGCTGCATCAATAATATTAAAGGCATCTTTAAACCATTCAAATAATTCCTCTGTATGACAATTTGCCGTTAAAAAGATCGTTTTTGCTGCGGATTCTGAGAATAATGCTGGTTTTAAGCGAATTATTTCAATTGTATTTTTAACCTGATATACTTTACAATCATCCGGGATCGTAACATGCTTTTCGTTACCGGATAACTGAATCACTTTGTCGCTGTAAAAAATTTTGTAATTTTGTGCCATGATTAGAAAAGAAGATACTGCCTTAGCAACAGCTGAATTTTTATTGCAAATTAAAGCAATAAAGCTTAATAACCAACACCCCTTTACCTGGGCTTCGGGTTTAAAATCCCCGATTTACTGCGATAACCGCAAAACTTTGTCCTATCCGAAAATCCGGACCTATATCCGTCAGGAATTTTCCAAACTGATCAGTGATGAATTTTCGACTGTTGATGTTGTTGCCGGCGTGGCCACCGGAGCCATTGCACACGGTGTTCTTGTCGCACAGGAATTAGGCGTACCCTTTGTTTATGTAAGACCTGCTGAAAAGAAACACGGACTTGAAAATAAAATAGAGGGCGTTGTGGAATCAGGTCAGAGTGTTATTGTTGTTGAAGATCTGGTTTCAACAGGAAAATCCAGTCTGGAAGCAGTCAGAGCTTTGCGTGCCGCAGGTTGTACAGTAAAAGGGATGGTTGCAATTTTCTCCTATGAGATGCAGATTGCACTTGATAATTTCGAGAAAGAAGACGTTAAATTGTTTACACTTACCAATTATCCGACCCTGATTAAAAAAGCCCTGATGGCTGATTTTATTGGTGAAGAAGATAAGCAGTCGCTCCTCGAATGGAGAGAAGACCCGGAGAAGTGGGCAGCGAAATTCGCATAATATATGATAAAAGCCGAAAGCGATCAGGTGCTGGTCAAAGCATCTGCACCGGTATTATTTCAATACCTTGGGAATTTCAATAATTTTGGTAAGTTGATGCCTCCTCAGGTAACAAACTGGCAATCAACTGAGCACGAATGTTCGTTTACCATACAGGGAATGGCCGACATTGAATTATATACCATTGAAAAAGTGGCACCCTCCATGATTCACATCGGAGCAAGAGGTAAAACTCCGATTCCCCTTGAAATGAAGTGGAATTTTTCAGGAGTTTCAGAGTTGGAAACCAATGCTGTTCTTTCATTACAGGCTGATATCAACCCTGTTATGGCCATGATGGCCAAGGCTCCACTGCAAAATTTTGTGAATATGCTCGCACAAAAACTCAAAGATTTGGCCGACAGTGGTCTGATTTCGTAAGCAGGGTATTGGAATTCTAAATTACGTATTCGATTTCTTTCAGGTCGCAGCAATATGCTGTGCCATCTGAACCTGTAAGCAGTAACCGTCCGTATTGATCAGTGCCGTTTATTGTCGCTGTAATTGTTTTTTTATGAATGCGGAATTCATATGGTTTTCCGGTCCTGTACAAAGATTTGGAATAGATGGTTTCAATATCCCGGATTCTGGAACAGCGAAGGTTTTCATAATGGTGGCTGATCTGATCGAGTAATACATTCAGTACTACATCAACAGGGATCATTTCTCTCCCTACTGAATAGAGGGAACAGGGATTCGGGATGTGCCCGGGAAAGAATTCCTGTTGGATGTTCAGGCCGATTCCTGCAATACTGGCATCAATTTTTGATCCAGTGATGAAATGCCGGATGAGAATACCGGCAACTTTCATATCCCCGATATAAATATCGTTTGGCCATTTAATGCATACCGTTTTGTTGGTCAGAAAATGCGATACAGTTTCTTTTACAGCGATCGAAATGACCTGATTCAGTAAAAACTGAGAAGATGCGTCTAAAAAATCAGGTCTGAGCAGCAAACTCATGAGCAGATTTTTCCCGGTTTCACTGTGCCAAACATTCTGATCCTGACCTTTTCCGGCATGCTGGTATTCTGCAGTGATAATATGCCCTTCGACTGCCTTATTGTTTGTATACAAACTGTTTAAATACAAATTTGTGGAGTCGGTTTCTGTCAGATTTTCAATCCTGAATTCCATCCGTTGATTTTTTTTCAAATTTAAGAGAAATCCTCCAATGCGGGTATGTAATTAAAACAGTGATTAATACTACCTTTGTCATATGATCAACCGAAAAATATCCTTTATCATCTTTTTAACAGCGTTTGCTTTGGTTGGCATTGCATTGATGCAGGCCTTCTGGATCAAAAACGCATTTACGCTGAAAGAATCCCAGCTCGAACACCGTGTGAAGATTGGACTTCAAAATGTTGTGGATGAAATGCGGGCGAACCAGCCGGATTCAATCAGACATATTTTTAGTTCCTGTAGCCGGGATTGCGATGCGGGCGAAGTGCTTTTCAATGATTGTGTTCAACCGTATTTGCTTGATTCACTGTTACATAATGAGTTTGAACGTTTAGATATAAACCGTCATTTTCATTATGGTGTATTTAATAAACGGGAGCACAAGGTTGTTTTTGGAAGTCCGGATACCCATTATTCAATTTTGGAGGTCAGTCATCATGTTATATCACTCTCGTGTTTATACAGACCTGAATCTCATTTTCTGGGGGTGTATTTCCCTGATCAGGATCAGATCATCTGGGCTGAAATGGCGGGTTGGCTTGTGCTTTCGCTGGTATGTATCTTATTGATGATAACCGGATTCAGCTTAAGTATTCTTTCACTATTGAAGCAAAAGAAACTGAGTGAGATGAAGGCTGATTTTGTAAACAATATGACTCATGAATTTAAAACTCCGATTGCAACAATTTCTATAGCCAGTGAAATGCTGCTTAATCCTGAAGTTCATAGTGATCCGCAAAAAGCAGTGCGATATGCTCAGATTATCCACTCAGAAAATTCACGGCTGAAAAGCCAGGTTGAACAAGTTCTTCAGATTGCTGTTTTAGATAGGGGCGAATATCAGTTGAAGATGCGGCAAACAGATATGCACAAAATTATTGAGCATACTGCCAAGAATTTCTCACTGATCGTTAAAAAAAGGAAAGGTAAAATCCTACTGGATCTGAAAGCAGATAAGTATGTTATTACCGGAGATAAGGACCATTTAACAAATGTGATCATGAATCTTCTGGATAATGCTGAAAAATATTCGTCATGTTCTCCTGATATCAGGATTTCAACCCGAAACCGGAATGGTGGGTTATTAATCAGTGTGGAGGATAAGGGAATCGGCATAAGTCAGGAAAACCAACAGCATATTTTTAAGCAATTATACCGGGTACCTACCGGCAATATTCATGATGTTAAGGGGTTTGGCCTGGGATTATTCTATGTAAAAACCATGGTTGAAGAGCATGGCGGAACAATTGAACTGACCAGTGAAGTGAAACGGGGAAGCCGTTTTGATGTGTTTTTACCTTTCAATAATATTATAAACGATGAGCAGGAACAACAAGAATAAATTGGCCAAGATTCTCCTCGTCGAGGATGATCCTAATCTGAGTGAGGTGGTAAAAGATTACCTTGAAATGGAGGGCTATGACATTGTCAGGGCTTTTGACGGTGAGGAAGGATTAACGGTTTTCTATCGTCATATTTTCGATTTATGTCTTATCGATGTGATGATGCCAAAGAAAGACGGATTTTCTCTGGTCGAAGAAATGCGTTTACTGAACAAGGAAGTGCCGGTGATTTTTATCACGGCCAAATCGCTGAAAGAAGACCGTATCAAGGGATTCAGGATGGGTTGTGATGATTATTTGTGTAAACCATTCAGTACAGAAGAGTTGAGTTTACGGGTACAGGCTGTATTGAAGCGTTGTCAGATTAAATTATCGGAGAGCGGGGCTGTCAATAAAGATCAGTTTGAATTGGGAAAGTTTATTTTCGATTATTCGAATATGACCCTGAAATCGGATTTACTAATACAGAATCTTACCCGGAAGGAAGCGGATTTACTGCGTCTTCTGGTTGTCAATAAAAATCAGTTACTTAAACGGGAAACAGCCCTGAAGCTTGTTTGGGGTGATGACGATTACTTTATTGGCCGCAGTATGGATGTATTCATCACCAAACTACGTAAGTATCTGAAAGAAGATGAAAGCATTACCATTACCAATGTTCATGGTACAGGTTTTAAACTTGAAATAGCTGAATAAACCCTTCTAGAAACTGAGATTCACACCGATACTTGGTAAAACGGGTAATTGATAAACCCGTTCGTTTGTTATCCTGTTCACGTAAAAAATATTCTTACGATTGTATACATTCGTTACACTGATGTCGATTTCGAGTGTGCTTTCTTCAGTAAACTGAATTTTTCGTTTGAAGTTGATATCCAGACGATGATAGGTGGATAATCGTTTAGAATTCGGATCTCCATAAATCAATGCCATGCTTTCATTTTCACTGGTATAGTTACTGTTTATACCGTCAGCAAATGTGATCCGGCCATAGTAACCATTTGTTGGAGTAACCGGAAAGCCGGAACCAAAATTCCAACGGGCGTCAAATTCCCATTCTTTATCCTCTCCGAAAAATACAGAGGCCACCAGATTTACATTGTGCCGGCGGTCATAATGCGGAACATAATGAATAATGCCATCATAACGGTTTACAAAGGCAAAAGAATACACTCCCCAGAAATAGAAGCGGTCAAGATCGAGTTTGGCACTGAAATCAAGTCCTTTTGCATCTCCGGTTTCTATGATAAAATCCTTTTTTAGATAATCCGGTATTTCGGAATATTCACCGGTATCATCGTAAATTTTATTCCGGTTCAGGTTTGTGAGCTGAGGAAAATGTTTGAAATACCCTTCGAAGGTCAAAGTCAGACTGGGAAGCGGGTCATATTCGATACCTGCAACGATGTGTTCCGACTTTTGAAGTTTATGTGTAACTGTCTTTCCATCAAAGTTTTCCGGCAGATTTTCGGGACCCGAAAGAAACCCGTAGAAAAGATTCACAACATCGCGGTCGGAATTGGCACTGAGCAGATTCTGAGAATACATTCCGGCTGAAAGTTTTAATCGGACATTGTTATTCAGGTTGTATTTCATGGCGATTCTCGGCTCAACGGATACATTAGAGAGAGATGCATACCATTGCAGGCGGAGTCCCGGATCAATCGTCAGATTTTTGAATACCATTTTGTACTTGAGAAAGGCTGCAATTTCGGTTGTATTCTGAATTTCCTCTATTTTTCGTCCGATGGTATTAAAGAAATTAAAGTTGGTTTTGAATCCCTGCATTTCAACACCGTATTTCAATTCATTTTTTTTGAAGAAATAACTAAAATTCAAACCTGCATTAAAACCTGCAATACTGCTTTCACGGGGCTCCAGATTGGTTTCTTCCAAAGTCATTTTGTAATTGGAATAGGCGAATACACCCTGAATGAGGGCAGGTGATTTGCCGGGAACGATGATGAAATTAGTTCCACCGCCCGTAGAATTCCATTTAAAGTTACTGATAGATTGATAGTTAACCTGGTCACGGAAATTAAATCCAAAGAAATTTACTTTACTTCCGCTTCCTGAGTTAAAAGAAACTTTACCATAAACATCCTGATAATTAAAAGGCAGGCCGTCCTTGTCAACATAGGAGTAGAAAAGTTTGGAACTTTCCTGGAGGTAGGAGTTTTTAACAGAAAGAATAAACGAGGAAGAGCCGCTTCCACTTTCTTTTTGTTTTTTCAAAGGGCCTTCAACCAGAGCTTTGGCACCAAAAACACTGGCTCCGACTTTTCCGCCATACCTTTTTTTATTTCCATCGCGGGTTGTAATGTCCATTACAGAGCTAATTCTTCCTCCATATTCCGAACCAAATCCGCCGGTATATACATCTGCATTGCGCATGATATCTGTGTCGAAAACAGAGAAAAGACCGATGGAGTGAAAGGGGTTATAGATTATCATTCCATCCAGGAGAACTTTATTTTGAACGGGTGATCCGCCTCGTATATATAACTGACCACCCTGGTCGCCGGTAAAAATGACCCCGGGTAAGACCTGTAAATACTGAGCAAGGTCTGGAGAACCACCGATTGTTGGCAATTGCTTGATTTGTTTCGGGGTAATTTTAACGACCGATGTTTTAACTTCTTTTTTTTGCTCCTGCATCTGAGCTGAAATCTGTGCTCCCTTTAAAACATAGGTTGCTTTATCCAGGAATAATTTCTTCGTCAGAATTTCGCCTTTCCCAATTGTAATTTTTTCTGTAAGTGAATCATATCCGATTCCGGTTACCATTAGTATGTAATTCCCGGGTGGTACCTGTGAAATAACAAAATATCCATTTACATCGGTAACGGCCCCATGTGTTGATTTGTAAAGATAAACACTCGTAAAAATAACAGGTTCACCGGTTTTCTTTTCATAAATAAATCCGCGGATACTTCCACTTTGAGAAAAGACAGAAGTCAGGGATAAGATGCTGAAAATGAATAAGAAGGAGAGTTTGCGTAAAAATTGCATAGACAGATGGGTATAGAGTACATATCAGAACGTCAAAATTAGTGAATTATTGGCTTATTCCGCATCATACCAGCCGGCATACATATTATAACTGTTGGCAATGCGCATCACTTGTCCTTCAAGCAAATGAATATCAATATCTTTCACAAATTTCGCAGGAATTCCGGCATAAATACTTCCTGATTTTACAATGGTTTTTTCGAGTACAACAGATCCCGCTGCAATGATTGCATTGCTTTCAATCACGGCTCCGTCCATAATGATAGCACCCATTCCTACCAGAACATTGTCGTGGATGGTGCAACCATGAACAATCGCCCGGTGTGCAATGGAAACATTATTGCCAATACTGACTGGTGCTTTCTGATAAGTGCAATGTATAATAGCACCATCCTGAACATTTACATTGTTGCCAATCCGGATTTGATGAACATCTCCGCGGATCACTGCGCCAAACCACACACTGCAATGGTCGCCCATCACGATGTCGCCTGTAAGAACAGCATTGTCGGCTAAAAAACATTCTTCTCCGAGTATAGGACTTACTCCTTTCACTGATTTAATTATGGCCATTTCTCTTATTGTTAAAATGCAGGTTTGTTGAAATCGATGACTCTTAACCGCCAGTTTTCTCCAATATCAAATTTGCGCAGCCGGATCAAATGGAATGCAACTGCAGTTGCCAATAATCCGCCTGTAATTGTCAGGGTTGAAGGCTCAAAAACCGGATAGTTATTACTGATTATATGATTGGTAACATCAATCACAAAATAACCCAAACCGGCTTTCAGTCCCAATTCTGTCATGAAACCCGATATCCACCTGACTTTATATACGTGTTCAATATCAGCGATTTTAACTTCAAACAGATAGTCGATTAAAATAACACTATCGTTTATCCGGTTCAATTCGCCGGATATTTTTTTATGGTCTCCTTTTTTGAGAACTATAATTTTATTCCCCTGCTCATATTTATAGTTCTTAACCGTTCCGGGTCGTTCTAAAAGGAGGAATTTTTGTGCAAAAAGTCCTGAAGAGCCAGTTAGAAGAATCAGTAAAACAAGAATTCCGGATGCTGTTGAGCGTAGCATTACTGAAAGATTATTTGCATTGTAAAAGTAACAATTAATTTCCATTCCTCTTTTCTTATCTTTGTGACAAAGCTGATGTATGAATCCACCCCTTAATAGGAGATCTGTAAAATCCGGACTGCCACCGGGCTCCATGGTACATATTGGTCAACTGTCGACAGAGGCTCCACAGGTACAGGTCTTGCGTTATAACGCTGATCTGGCCGAAGAAATTACCCTGAAGGGAATTGCCGAATTGCAACTTCTGATCGCGGATAAGGAGATGGTTTACTGGATTGATGTTATTGGTCTGAATCACCTGGATACCATTACTGAAATCGGTAAATTGTTTGATATTCACCCCCTTGCACTCGAAGATATTGTGAATACCGAACAAAGACCCAAATATGAGGAGTATGAGAGTTTCTTTTTTCTGACTATGAAAACCATGGAAGTGAAGGGAAGTTTGTGCCATGTTGATTATCAGCAATTAAGTATCGTTTGCGGGACCAATTTTGTCATTACGTTTCAGGAGAAGGACAATAAATTATTTTCAACTGTTCAGAAACGGCTGTTAAACGGAGCCAGCCGGGCGCGTACAAGGCGTTCCGATTTTTTGGTTTATCTTCTTTCCGATAGTATAGTCGATAGTTATTTTACGGTTATCGAGAAATTCACCGATGTTGTAGACGAGATGGAAGCTGCCATTATAAAAGGTGGCAAAGCAACCAAAGGAACTACCATTCAACAGCTTCAAACAGTCAGACGCAACTTTTCATCCTTGTTGCGGCAATTATTTCCATTGCGGGAAGCCCTGTCAAGAATCGATAAAAAGGAAAACGATATGATATCGGATGAAACCCGGATTTATTTTCGGGATGTTGCGGATCATTGCATTCATCTGACGGATACTGTTGAAAACCTCCGTGAAATTCTCTCCGGAACAATGGATGTTTATCTGGCCTCCATCAATACAAAAATGAATAGTATCATGAAGGTGTTGACGGTTATTTCGACAATCTTTATGCCACTTAGTTTTCTGGCTTCAGTTTTCGGGATGAATTTTAAATATTTCCCCGAGCTCTATTGGAAATATGGCTATCTGTATTTTTGGATACTGGTGATGTGCATAGTAGGAGGCATGTTTATTTATTTTAAGAAGAAAAAATGGATGTAGATCCGGATAATTTCAGGAAGAAATACATGATGAGGTTTAAAAAATTATCGGTTTTTTTACTTTTCGGGCTAATTCTCACAGCCTGTCAGCAGGGTCATAAAGCCGACAGTACTGAAATTCGCCTGAAGTTGTTGCTCACGGCTACTTCGGGTGAACAGACTGTATGGCTGGAAGAACTGGGAATAAAGGCTTCGAAGAAGATTGATTCCGTAACATTCACCGGGTCGTCCGATAAAACCTTCACAATTCCTGCAAAAGAAGCCGGGTTTTACATTCTGCGAAGCAGCAAGGGGGCTACTCTGACATTGCTTCTCACTCCGGGTGAAGACGCGGAAGTAAGGGCTCATACTGACTCATTGTCGAAACAATATACTGTAAAAGGCTCGCCCGGTTCAACCATAATTCAACAATATGCGCTGGAGAATTCGAAAAACATGATGGTTTATGATTCACTTCGAATGGTTTTTAAAGAGGCTTCAGCCAAGGGGACATTTCCACAGATCAAGGATCAGTTGGATACTGCTTTCAGAAAATTGGTGACTTCACAGCAGGGATTTCTCATTAAACTGATTCAGGAAAATCCGGGGAACCTGAGTTCGGTGTACCTGTTGAATCAATATTTGGGACCCCAATTGCTATTTGATGAAGAAAAGAACACCGCACTTTTTGTTTTGGTGGATTCAGCTCTTATGGTGAAATATCCTGCTAACGAACATGCCAGGGCGCATCATGCCCGGGTTACAGCCTTTGTTGAGGCTGAAAAGCGCAATCAACAGGCCGAAGCGCTATTGTTTCCAGGGAAAGCGGCACCCGAATTCAATCTGATGTCATTCGATGACAAAAAAATCAATCTGAGTGATTTCAGAGGCAAACCGGTATTATTGTATTTCTGGCAGTCGATGCATGCGGTATCGCGCAA
>CAYLTH010000048.1:21932-23213 GCA_964386485.1 uncultured Bacteroidales bacterium
ACCATTGCTGATATGGTCAATCAATCAAAGCAAACATCGAAACTGTAATATTGAAAACTGATGGAGTTAAAGGGTAAAAAGATATATTTCGCATCCGATTTTCACTTTGGAATACCGGATCATGCTTCCAGTCTGGTGCGTGAACGCTTGCTCATACGTTGGCTGGATGAAGTAAGTCAGGATGCAGCAGAAATTTTTCTGATGGGGGATTTATTTGATTTCTGGTTCGAATATAAAACTGTTGTTCCCAAGGGATTTGTCAGACTTCTGGCAAAAATTGCAGCCTTATGTGATGCCGGAATTCCAGTCCACCTTTTTAGAGGAAACCATGATGTCTGGGCATTCGATTATCTGGATAAGGAATTAGGAATGCAACTGCATCGGGCTCCGGTGTTGCGTTCGTTTAGTGGCAAGGTTTTTTATCTTACGCATGGTGATGGTCTCGGCCCGGGTGATCATGGGTACAAATTTTTGAAAAAGGTTTTTGAAAGTCCGCTGAACCAATGGTTGTTCCGGTGGTTACACCCGGATATAGGAACACGCATGGGATTGTATTTCTCGAAGAAGAGCCGGATTTCCAATGTGATGCGGGAAGGGAAAATCGAAAAACAACCGGATTATTCAAAGGAACGTTTGTTTCTGTTTTGTCAGGAACATCATGCCAATCATCCCGATATACACTATTATATTATGGGGCACAGGCATCTTCCGCTCAATGTAGCTGTCTCTGATACAAGCAGGTGTGTCATCCTCGGCGACTGGACAAGTTATTTTACCTATGCTGTTTTTGATGGAGATACCCTGGAATTAAAGACGTTTAATCCTTAAGATGATTCGCATGAAAAAGCTAGTTGCTATACTGATATTGAGTTTATTCCTGCCGGTTCTGGTTCAATCTCAGCCCCTGAGTATAGGGTTTCCGGACACCACGGTTTTTCCGGGTACAATACAGATTCCGGTTTCACTGAGTGGGACAGCCTTGGTGAGTTCGTTCGATCTGGAATTCAAATACTATAATTTTATTGGTAGTTTTCTGCAAATTACAAATGTTAACCCGAACTTGACCGGCTTATTCGAGGTCGAACATATGATTGGCGGTGCTACGGATTGGGTTCGGGTTCATTGGGAATCAACTGATACAGTTGTGCTTTCCGGTAATACGCTTTTTACTGTTGAAATGGACTATTGGGGAGGTTCTACGCCCCTGGAGTGGCTCGACTGGACTGATTCAACCTGTGCCTTTTACGGGCCGGCAGGTATTGTTCCATTAACCTCGTTTAT
>CAYLTH010000049.1:0-1294 GCA_964386485.1 uncultured Bacteroidales bacterium
ATATAAACAGGATGAACCGGTTCCAATAACAAACGGTCGCTTTCGTTGTATCCCCTGAATTCACATTGTATGATACTTCCAACCTGAAGGTTATAGGAAGAATAATGTTTTTCCTTGATCCCATGCAGCTTTCCCTCTAGTCCGCGCAAAACGATAAAGGCTTGATTTTTAAAGGTATGTCCAGTTTTTATCACAGAAAAATCGTACAATTTTCCAACCTCATAATCAATGTCCGCCTGATTATCCTCTGCAATCCAATGAAGATAGACTTTGGATTTCCGGATACGCCTAACCCGGCACTGTAACTCATCCGGGATTCCTGTTTCATGCTGATCCGAAAGCAGCTCAAACTCAAACGTTGTTCCGGTTTCATCTTCAACTATAAGTCGCTTTATCCGGTCTCCACTTTCGTTTTCACCCTCATTAACCCCTACCCGTTTAAATGTATATACTTCACCTTCAGTATATTTAGGATGCTTAGGTTCAAGAAATACCTTTCCTGTGCAATTTATCTTATCCACTTTACAGGCAATCGTTTGTCCAGGCTCAAACCCATATGTTTCATAAAGAGTAATGGGAACAAGATACATAACACCCTTACTATCAGTCAAAACCATACTGGCAGAGCCATCGGGAAGTTTCAGCTTGTTCTTGTACAGAAAATCGTACCACTGCCCTACTTCAAAATAAGGGTGCTTTTGATCGTTTACAACTTTATTCATGCATGATCGATTCGGGTTGCTTTCAACACTCCTTTGACTTTCAACAACTTATGCAATAAAGTTTCCAGGTGTTTAATATCATTCACATACACTTTGATAATCCCTTCAAAAATTCCTTTATCCGATTCAACAGAAATGGAACGCATGTTCACCTTCATATCATTGGAAATAATATCAGAAATGGTATTGACTATTCCAAGATTATCCAGACCGGTGATTCTGATTTGGGTCTGGAATGCACTGGACGAAGGAGATGAACGCCAACGGACATTGATAAGTCTGTAGTCATACCGGCTCTGCATTTCCTTTGAATTGGGGCAGTTGGTACGGTGAATGGTAACCCCTTTTGAAATAGTTACAAATCCGAAAACGTCATCACCAAAAACAGGATTGCAACAAGGCGCCAGTGTATAATTTATGTTCACCAGGTTTTCATCCAGGAATAAGATATCGTCGCGTTTTTCTTCCGCTTTTTTGGGAATAACTTTAACTTCTGCCTCAGATAACGGGAGAATTTCTGGTTTTTCAGCAGGCAGTAAAACCTCCTTAATTTTCTGTGTATCAAGCTTTTC
>CAYLTH010000049.1:1394-3799 GCA_964386485.1 uncultured Bacteroidales bacterium
ACCGATTTTGACCGGCCTTTCACTTCGACGGCTAATCCCTCCTGTTTTAGCTGGCTTTCGATAGGAGCGATAAAACCGGCAATAAACTTCTTTCTGCTTTCCTTGGTTTCTTTAAGTTTTGTTGTAATTAACTGATATTCTGATTTGTACAAAAACTTCATGGAAAGATCTTCCAATTCTGTTTTGATGGCATACAAACCAAGTCTGTGTGCTATCGGACCATAAAGGTAGTAAGCATCTGAAGCAATTTTTGTTTGTTGGGCCGGATGCAGGTGATCAATTAACCTGATATAATACAGAATTTCAGCAATTTTGAGCAAAACAACCCGCACATCATCGGTCAGCGTAAAAAGAAGCCGGATAAAATTCTCGGATTGAAGTGCTGTTTTCTCTGTTTTTAAAGAAGAAATCCGTTTATAATCCTTCAATATCCTGACCAGTTGCGGTTCGAACCTTTTAACAAGTTCTTTTTCTGTTATCAGGTTTTCATTGAATACATTAAACAACATGGACGCCATCAGGCTTAAGCGGCCAAGACCCATTTCAACTGCCAGAATTTCAGCCACATCCAAAGGGAACATGATACCCGGTTCGCCAATGGGTGTTTTCCGGTCAGCTACGGCCTGATAAGCCAGGTCCAATGCTTTTCGTATTTCTGTTGTATCTCCTTTCCGCAGATAGGGTCTGCAAAATCCAAGGAGATTCCGATATTTTAATATGAGTTTATCTCTATTTCCGTCTGCTAACATACGCTCTTTTCTGAATGCAAAGATAGAATAAACTGAGCGTTCAAACGCAAAAACGGGAACCCGATCTGTTCGATAGAGTTCCCGCTTTGTCTGTTGTTCAGCCGTAGCTTTGCAAAGACGCCAGGTTAAGTTATTATGAGCAACTCTTCTTTTGGGAGCTTCCGGAGTTTCTTACCATCCCAACCTTTCGGTACTGCCGATCCTTTCGGAACCGGATTGCCGGCGGTTTTGCTTTTCAGCCGGGGTGGCAGGGTTACACTTTCTGCTTTCCACCAGAGTCTGAATCGGCTGCTACTGCCCTTGCGGGTGTATGGCTTTCCGATCCCTGCTTTTCAGAGGCAGCGTCTGTATTCCTTATTGCTAAGTGTTTCATCCGCCAGTCCGGTGAGATTCCCGTAGGAAGGCCTCTCCGTCCTTCTCCTCCAAGCCGTTCTTTTATCGTTGCCTGGTGAGGTAAAATTACACTAAACCGGATAGCGAAGTCAAGTCTTTTTTGATTTTGAAATGAACCAAGAACAAACAGGACTTATCAACAATAGTTCATAACTCCGGAAAAGCTTATTTATTAAGGCTTTCAATCGAAATTTCTTTTACAAGCCGGTTTCCGTTCTGGTCGGTCAGCACCATTTTATAGGTTCCGGGGTCAGGATTTATCGCCAACTGGTGGATAATTCTGGTCGTTTTTACCAGTTGATCATTCATATGCCAGTATATAATTGCATCCGGCTGGCGATGTGCAACTTCAAAAACAACTTTTCCCGGACTTCCATCCAACTCCCGTGGCACAAAAATCCGGCTGGCATCCCGTGGAAAAATAAATTCCATTTGCCGGATATCCACCGGATCTGAACAACCGGCTTTCATGGGAGGTAAAGTCTTATACATCGGGTTTTTGGATTTGTAATACCATTCCATAGCCGGTGGCAGGATAAACCACGGAACTGTTACAATATCATTAATATCGGCGCAATTCAGATTAACCCGGTATTGTCCTCCTTTTTCAAGGTGAACTATTTTGTGATAGGGACATGGTGAACTCTGCAAGCCTTTCAGTGGAATGTATATGCTATCCCGATCCGGGCAATCCGGACCTGATCGGTAACCACTCTGACGACATATTTCTGTTTTCTCCAGGTCATCCCAGGGAGGCTTAAACCAGGTTGTAGGCGGAAGCAATTTAAAAACATCAAACAATATCGGAGCAGACATCCCTATTCCGGTCAGACCGGGTCTTCCTTCTCCATCCGCATTTCCAGTCCATACACCTACCACATATTCAGGTGTCGTACCAATTGCCCATCCATCCCTGAAACCAAAACTGGTTCCGGTTTTCCAGGCCAGTTTCCGTCCATCCGAAAAGGCTTCCCATCCAAATTCCGTTTCAGGACGGTTTACTTCTCTCAAAGCTTCAAAACAAGCCCAAATCGAAGCATAATCTCCCGGATTGCCTTCCGGATACCATTTCTGCCGATCCGTGAGTTGATAGGATATCTGTTCCGGTTTAAACTTTGTCTTATTATTTTGATCCGGGTTATATTCCTGCAAAACAGCCGAATAGCGCGCATAAATCTGGCAAATATCCCACAAACTGCCTTCTGCACCACCCAGAATAAGAGAAAGACCATAATGATCAGCCGGAAATCGAAGTGTAGTCAT
>CAYLTH010000049.1:3899-7458 GCA_964386485.1 uncultured Bacteroidales bacterium
GCTTCCAGTCCAACTACATTCCCGCCAAAGGGTGCATGTGAAGCAAATAATTTAAGGATAGAACTTTTCTTATAAATAAGGTCGATTTTGAGTGAAATCATCATCTCCCTTAATTTATTGAACACCGACCGGGAAGTTTTCCCCTGCCCTGCCCTTGCCAATTGCATGGTAATCGTACTTCCTCCGCTGACCACCTTTCGTGCTTTTAAGTTCTGGATAAAAGCCCTCCCGATAGAAACCGGATTAATGCCGGGATGATAATAAAAATACTCATCCTCAAAATACAAAACAGCTTTTTCAAACTTTTCAGGTACCTGCCCTGCCTCAGGAAAACGCCACTGCCCGTCACTGGCAATTCTGGCACCCAGTAACTGACCATTTCTGTCCTCAATAACCGTTGAATATGGAACCTTAAACAGCTCCATAGGCCAAGACACCATTATAATAGTAATGACGAAAACAGAAGCAACAATAATACCTGGCCGGCTGCGAAGAACCTTCCGTATTTCCATTAACGACCCGCTTTAAATACTTCTACCCACTGACCCGCTTTTTTTGCACTTATACTGTTGTCGTACATGGCTTCGCAATAAGGACCCGGCATAAAGAATTTTCCCTGATAGGCGGCATGAAGCAGCACAATATAGGTTCGTGTGGTTAATTTGGGGATATTGAAAAAGGTATTGACCCTGTCGTCACGTATATCCTGATAATCAGGCTTATCCGTAACTATTGACGTACTCAGGTCATGCATCCGGTAATTTATAATTTCCCAACCCGACGGAAAAACCTGTGTTAGTGCCAGATTTCTGTAGATTCCATAATAGCCGGGATTTGTCACGCTTACTTCGGCATAAAAATCGCTGCCCTGCTCAATTTTGGCCGGATTTATCAAGCCACCCTTCATATCCTTATATACCACATTCAGTTTTAAATTGTTTTCGAATGTTTTCATATCACTTGTGGAGGGCTGGCCTGAAAGTACCAGTCGTGCATACAGTTGAACATCACCGGAATTCATCAGTTTGAGATTTCCCTTTCCTGATGCCGGTACCTGAATTTCAGCACTCCAGGTGCTTTTTGCTGTTGTAACGGGAATCAGTTTACCACCATCGATGCTATAGGAAAAACTGAAGCGTTTCCCGTTTCCTTTTTCATTGGCCAGAAAGCTTGAAATTCCGATTAGACAATGGGCGGTACTTTGCGTACTCATCCAATAATCACTTTTCAGGATCTGGGCAATTTCACGGGCCAGAGAAAAAGCCTGCATCTTATCCCCTAGCAAAACCATGGTTTCCAGAGCCATTCCCATATCACGCTGTCTGCTACCATAAATTTCATCCATTTCATCCAAATCCTTTGCCCGCGATATATACCGGCTGGCAAGTTCCCGTGCAACCTCCTTCTGACCGGCAAGTGCATAGGCCGATGCCAGCCTGAGTCGTGCTTCAGGACCCAGATTATTCACCTCTTTCAAGCGGTTCATGGCTGGTAAAGCAGGTGAATTGGCCAGTGCAAGGGTATACAACCTGTAAGCCTGCATCATATCCGAAGCAGAATAGTATTGGTTACTGGCATTAGGCCGTGGTGACCAGTTCCGTGCAGCCTGAGACTGGTATTTAACCCAGTTTTCCTTCATTCCGGGAGGCAATACATAGCCTTTCCGTTCAGCCATAATTAAGAAATGACCTACATAGGATGTCGACCAGTCATCATGGGAATAATCACCGGGCCAATATCCAAATCCGCCATCACTGTGCTGAAATCCCTGAAGTCGTTTTATCGCTGATTTTATATTCCCCTGTATCCGTTGCAGATAAGAAGGAGTTACATCCGTTATATCGCTTAAGAATAATTGAGGAAATGCGGAGGATGTTGTTTGCTCAACACAGCCATATGGGTATTGTACAAGCCAAGCCAGTCGACGGGTAAAATCAATATCAAAATTTCGGGAAATCTCTAATACCACCTTATTGGTTCCGGGCATACCAATTGTTTTAAAATCCTGATTCCAGTTTCCTCCTGCCTTAAGAATCATTTCATCTGCATCCGTCATAACCGGGTTGGGAGAACGTACTTCCAGTTCGATTTCCGTTTCTGCCTTTTCATTACCAGAGCTTGCCACGATTTTTACTTTGGCGATGCCAAGCCGCTCCGGGACCTTAATATCGAATGTAATAACCTGATCTCCATTCTGAGAAAACCGAACTGAACGGGTAGCTTCTCCGATGATATTCAGCATGTTATTCGTAGTTACCTTAAGTTGTACATTTCTGACATGGCCTTCCATGGCGAACACGGTAACCGGTAATTTGAGTGTTTCTCCCGGACTGAGAATGCGTGGCATGGTCGCT
This sequence comes from uncultured Bacteroidales bacterium, assembly GCA_964386485.1. GTDB lineage: Bacteria > Bacteroidota > Bacteroidia > Bacteroidales > CAIXZF01 > CAIXZF01. The sequence continues at coordinate 6,254 of CAYLTH010000049.1, forward strand.
AAAACCATCAGCGGTTTTCTGACAGGAGTCGTTTTTTCTGCATTCCCATAAGCTCCATCCTGTCCGGCAATTACCATAGTTCTTACTGATCCTATATAAGAAGGCAGCTTTAACTGATGTGTTGCAACACCACTTTTGCCCAATTTAAACGGTCCGAGAAACTTTACCATGGGTTTAAACCTGTTCACTGATTTCGGGCTCTTACCCGGTGATGATTCATCTCCTCCGATCGCAAAACTTCCTTCCAGTTTTCCACCATAGGCTCCAAGAACAAGGTCATAAATATCCCATGTTTTAACACCCAAAGCTTCCCTGGCATAAAACGTATTCCATGGATCCGGAGTTTTAAACCGGGTCAGATCCAGTAATCCCTCATCAACGATGGCAATGGTATAAGTCATTGCTTTCCCGGTTTTCTCTTTTATGCGGATAGCAGTGACTTGTTCCGGTCGTAAAACTTCATCCATCTGGATCACCGGCTCGAGTTTGGTTGCAGGATCGTAAACCAGAAGAGGAATTACGCCATAAAGACGAATTGGCAGATCATTCACAGTTTGGGAATGAGGTTGAACCAGCGTAACATGAACATATACATTGGGTGCCATTGCAGGGCTTATCTTTATTTTGCAACGTGTTTCCTTTTCTTTGGTTTCTACCCAATAGGCATCCAGAATTGTTGATCCGGATTCAATACTGACTAAAGCCCTTCCCTGTCCTCCTGACGGTATAATTATCTCAGCTGTTTCACCGACTTTATACTCGGTTTTATCAGAATTGAAGTTCAACATGGTGGCGGATTCCTTATTCTCTGACCGATCACGGCTTCTCCAGGATGGCCAGTCAATATAGCAGGAAGCTCCAGCACTATGCTCACTTTCAGGATCTTTCACCCAAACAAGGTAGCGACCCCAATCCGGATATTGAATTGTAAAGGTAAAACTGCCTTTCCCGTTTACAGTATTGCAACTTGTCTTGTAAACTTCCTGAAACTCGTTTGTCCCTTCATAATTCGATAAATCATTGTCCGAGGCATTCCACCACCATCTCCAGTTAACCTTGAATACCTTCACTTCCACATTATTCCTTGAAATGGGTATGCCTTCAGGGCTAAGTGTAACAATATCAACCTGTTGCTTTTTATCTGTTTCGAGCATCCCGCTGTACTTATCACCTTCTGGAAGGCGTAGCCCCACAAAAGAAGCATA
>CAYLTH010000049.1:7558-22183 GCA_964386485.1 uncultured Bacteroidales bacterium
GTTTTTACGGAACCAATTAATTGATTCTGATAGTTATAGACAAGAAGATCAACATCATTCACCGGCTCAGTAGTCCGTAAATCAGAAACGGCAAAGGTCATTTGCTTTGTTCCTCCGCCTTTTGCTATTATCCCCAGATCAGAGGCAAGGATGTTTTTCGAGACAAAATGATCGCGGTTAAAAAATGATGGATGACAGGGATTTTCCCTTTCACGCCATTCGTAACCATCAGGATAGTAGTAATCATACTCATCATAGTAATACTCACCATAATCAATATTGATGTCTTCCTCCTCAGCTTCTTCAAGTACTTCAAGTTCAGTATTTCCAGATGTCTGATCCGGACAGGAATACATGGAATATTCCTTTTTAAACGAAAGTGTGACCTGATAAATAGCACCCGGATCATTCGATATAATATTCGTTAAGTCGATTGAAAAAGCATTCCATTTGCCATAATCCACTGCTTTGCTTTTGGTAAGATTGATGGTTTCCTTGTGAATCTTTTTTCCAACCCTGTAAAGCTCATTATTCCCTGATAATTGATTTACCTGTAGAAATTGGCCGACATTATTTTCATAAATTTTCAGGATGGTGATATCTACTCTCGAAAGGTTAACTGCCTCAAAAGGAAGGAGTAAACCATTTGAATTGGGAAGAATAACACCATCACCGGTCATACGCACAGCCGGTTTTACATCCTCAAACGACACTTCTGCCATATAGGATTTGGGAAGTATTTTACCTTGCTTATTTTTTATCGCCGGATCAATACTGAGCATACGGACACCGGTTAGTCTTTCAACCGGATAAATTTTTACCATGTTGTTCTCCTGATCCATTCTCAGATTATCTAGATTGTCGATTCGTATCAGGCCCTGAATATTCTGTGCCTGATCAAGCGGATCAGAGAAATATACCGCAACATATTGTTCGGGATCCTGAAACACTTTCACCCGGGTTATCCGGAATTGATCAAGTGCAGGAATTTTCACTTCTTCCTTTCCTTTCACGTCCACATCTATGTTTTTTCCTGACCACTCCAGCGTCACCGTATTTTCGGCTGAAGACCGTTCAATGCTGTCAATCTCGAAGCGATGTATCTTTTGACCGGCTTCATGAGTCCAGACCACATTTAGATTTTTGTTGTTCAGCTTTGCCTTCATAACTCCTTCTATTTCAGGAGCATCAATAACATCGGCTGTATTTATTAATCCCTTCAAACGATAATAATCCGATGAATTTTGATCCAGAAGTTCGAGCCCGTCTGTTTCAACCGAAAAATTCTGGTTTATAACTTCAAACTGAAATTCCAGTGTAGAGAACTTAGCCGGAACTTCTATCAGCTCCGAAAGAAGAAACTGAGCCTCATAAAATTCGCCGGATTCAAGCGGCTCAGAAGGTCTGAATTCAATGTTCCGTTGGTCCACCCAATAGGCTTTCCCTTTAATTTCGGGTGAAAAACGGAATACGTTTTTACCAACTTCACTCCCTGCTTCAATTTTACCGGGATAATCATTTCGGAGACTAACCTTTATTACTGTTACCTTGGATACCGAACCACTTGTAAAAGCGGCAATGTAGTTGCTGAAACCCGGATCAATCTTCAGCTTTTTATGTTCCTTGCTGTTGCAGGACGAAAGAATAAATAATAAAATTAACCCCAGCGCAAGGCACTGATAGCGAAAGAAGGATGATGTGTTCATGTTGATTTTATTGTTTAAAAACGAGTATGCCTTTCTGATAGGTCATCAATACTTTTGTCTGCGGCAATAATTCTTCTTCCACCTTCATCAGATCCTGATCCAGTATGACAAAACTGGCCAGCTTATCTTTCTCCAGACTGCCTTTAACAGATTCCTCAAAACAAGCTTTGGCAGCCCAGATGGTAATCGACCGAAGCCCTTCTTCTCTGCTCAATGCATTATCCATTTGAAATCCTTCTGAGGGATATCCCTTTAAATCCTTCCGTGAAACAGCTGCATAAAATGTATTGATCGGGCTGATATCTTCAACAGGGAAATCGGTACCATTCGGCAGCCATTTGTTCTGATCCAGTAATTGCTTGTAAGCATAGGCTGTTTTGATGCGTGTATTTCCTAATCTTTTTTCGGCCCAATACATGTCGGATGTGGCATGCGTACTCTGAACAGCCGGAATAATCGAATATTGTGCAAACAGGGAAAAATCTTTTGGGGCAACAACCTGTGCATGTTCAATACGCCAGCGCTTGTCGTTTTTCTGCTTTAAAAAGCGCCCATATGTTTTGAGCAGGGATCGATTGGCAGAATCTCCGATACAATGCGTATTTACCTGATAACCATTATTATACGCTAATTCACATACCTTGTCTATCTCCTCCTGAGAGGTTACCATGATGCCATGATTATGCAGATCATCTGAATAAGGCTCTAACAGGCAGGCACCCCGCGAACCCAAAGCTCCGTCGGCATATATTTTTATCGACCTTACTGATAAATCCGGAGTCAGATAAGGACCCTTCTTAACAAAATAATCGAAGTTTTCCTGACTGGGGTCAAGCATCGCATAAATCTGCATTTTCAAAAAACCTGCTTTCTGCAAGGAATCAATCAGGAGTATTGTTTTCTTCGGCAATCCCGCATCTGCAACTGTGGTCAGACCAACAGCAAAACAATCATTCTGAGCTTTATCGAGTCCTTTTCTGATTAATTCAATACCCGCTTCAGGAATAGCTGCCTTGAATAAATCTGCTGTATTTTCAAGGAATACACCAGTGAACTTCCCGTTTTTCAGAATCGCTTCCTCTTTCTTAACCAGCTTATCTGTTGTAAGTTGTATTGATTTAATAGCTGCATCGTTGGCAATAACTGCATGACCATCGACGCGCACAAGGACTACAGGCAAATCCGGAAAAGCTGAATTCAACGCTGCATTATCCGGAAATTCTTTGATATCCCAGTCATTCTGATCCCATCCGCGACCTGTTAACCAGGCACCTCCAAATTGTGCATAATGATCCTTGAGTATTTCAATTACCTCGACAAAAGAACGGGCCGGTTTAAGATTGGCCATGGTCTGAAGCTTGACTCCATATCCATAAAAGTGACAATGGCTGTCAATAAAGCCGGGATAAACACACTTGCCATTCAAATCAAGGGTATCAGCTGCTTTGTAGCGCTGAAGCAGATCTACTGTTGAACCGGTTTCAACAATACGGCCATTTTTCACAACCATGGCTTCTGCAATGCTGAACTGTTTGTCAATGGTATAGATCCGCGCATTGATAATCAGCAGATCAGCGGCTTTTTTCGACATGGTACAGGAAATAAAGAGAAAAAAAACACCTGAAAAAGCAAGGGTGGAAATAAATTTCATCAGTTTGGTTTTAACATGAAACCACTAAATTATGAAAAAGCAACATCCCTCCTGTTCCATTACTTTTATAATTTACAAGAAACTTTCAGAGTCTTTACATGTTTTAAAATTCATGAGAAGCGTTTTTAAAATATACCTCACTCTTTCAATCGGTCTTCTGCCATTATTTCTGAGTGGTCAGGACAATCCGCAGAAAGTTCCGGTAATCGGATTTACCGAACTCTCCGAAATTTTGAGTACTTCAAGCGATACTACCTATGTAGTAAATTTTTGGGCAACCTGGTGCATTCCATGTGTTAAGGAATTACCTGAATTTGAAAAACTTAACAATCATTATATAAATAAAAAGTTTAAGATAATTTTAATTAGCCTTGATTTTAAAAAAGACCTTCAAACCCGCTTGATTCCATTTATTAAAGACAAAAAATTATCTCATCAGGTTTATCTTTTTTCTGAACCGGATCCCAATTCATGGATACCTAAAATTGATGCTGACTGGAGTGGAGCGATCCCGGCAACACTTATTTTTAATAAATACAAGCGGGTTTTTAGGGAATCATCCATTACTTTTGACGAATTAAATACAATTGTTAAACCTTTAATTATTGAATAATATGAGAATTAAACTATTAATGCTGGGCCTGTTATTTGCTTTTTCTTCTTTCGCCGGAGGATACCAGATTGGGGATAAAGCCAAGGATTTCAAACTTAAAAATGTAGATGGGAAAATGGTGTCTCTGGCTGACTACAAAGATGCTCAGGGTTTCATAATAATATTTACCTGCAATCATTGTCCGTTCTCTATGGCCTATGAAAACAGGATCATTGAACTCAATAACAAATATGCTCCGCTGGGATATCCTGTAATTGCGATTAATCCTAATGATCCTGATGCGGTTCCTGAAGATAGTTTCGACAAAATGGTTGAACGTTCCAAAGCCAAGAAATTCACTTTCCCCTATTTATTAGATGAAGGCCAGAAAATCTATCCCAAATATGGTGCAACCCGAACCCCTCATGTTTTTATTCTTCAGAAAGAAGGTAAAGAAGGTAAAGACTTGATTGTCAGATATATAGGCGCTATAGATGATAATAGCGAAGATCCTTCTGCTGTCAAAGTAAAATACGTAGAACAGGCTGTAGAGGCATTACTCAAAGCGCTGCCAATTCCATTAAAGGAAACCAGAGCGGTTGGGTGTACAATTAAGGTTAAAAGGTAAAAGGAAAAAGGTAAAAGGTAATCAGCCTTTGTAGAAAGGAAGTTTTACAACTTTTGCTTTCAATGCTTTATCCCGGATAGAAACATAAATCTCGGATCCTTCTTTTGATAATGAGGCGGGTACATATCCCATTCCGACTCCCTGCTTAACAGATGGTCCCATCGTTCCAGAAGTCACGATGCCGATTTTATTTTTATCTGCATCAACGATATCATAGCCGTGACGTGGAATTCCTTTGTCAATCATTTCAAAACCAACCAGTTTCCGGCTGACTCCCTCCTGCTTTTGTTTCAGCAACAATTCCTTGTCGATGAAATTTTTAGCATCGGTAAATTTGGTAATCCATCCCAGATTGGCTTCAATGGGTGAAGTGGTATCATCAATATCATTACCATATAGGCAGAATCCCATTTCAAGCCGCAGTGTATCACGGGCGGCAAGTCCGATAGGTTTAATCCCGAATTCAGCACCAGCCTCCAGCACTGCCTTATAAATATGTACGGCATCCTTGTTGTCGCAATAAATTTCACAACCACCACTACCAGTATATCCTGTTGTGGAAAGCAATACATTTTCGATGCCTGCAAAAGTGAGGTACTTGAATGTATAATACTCCATATCAGTGATTTGGGTATCTGTCAGTTTTTGCATTGCCCGGAGCGCCATTGGACCCTGAACAGCCAGCTGAGATGTTTCATCCGATGCATTGGTCAGAATGGCATCTGTTTTATTGTTTTTATTGACCCACGCCCAGTCTTTATCAATGTTGGCAGCGTTGACAACCAGCAGATAGGTTTCGTCATTCATTTTGTAAACGAGTAAATCATCGATAATTCCGCCCTGTCCATTCGGGAAACAGGAATACTGAACTTTACCATCGAACAATTTTGAGGCATCATTGGAGGTAACCCATTGTACAAATTCGAGTGCATTCGGACCCTTAACCCAGAACTCACCCATATGACTCACATCAAACACACCCAGACCTTTGCGGACTGTTTCGTGTTCAATACTTACACCCTCGAACTGAACAGGCATTTCAAAGCCTGCGAAGGATACAATTTTTCCACCCATTTCCTGGTGCATGTTGTAGAAAGCGGTTTTTTTCATCTTGATAGTATTATACGATTATTCGATTGTTACAAGCACATTAATGAATCACTACAAATGTAGGGATTTTTGTATTTTTGAGGAAATTATCCGATAAATGTTGTTTGCCAGGCAAAATACCCCCCGATGGCTGATTCTTACCATCGACTTATTGATCTGTACCAGTGCAGTTGTGCTGGCCTATATGCTTCGATTTAATTTTCGGATCCCTCCAAATGAATTGACACAACTCCCCTGGGTCACGCTGTATATTGTTTTCGTCAGACTGATAAGTTTTGTGATTTTCAGAACGTATGCCGGCATCGTTCGCTACACCAGCACAGGCGACACCATAAAAATATTATTGACTATTGTTTCCGGGAGCTTTCTGTTTATGCTCACGAATATGGTTACCTGGCTATGGATTGATGGTCGGTTTTTTATTCCTTTCTCCATTATTATAATAGACCTTATCACGACGGTATTTGCCATGACCATGTTCCGCTTACTGGTGAAAGTTGCTTTTCTTGAATTATCCTTTCCATCCCGGTTGAAAAGAAATGTTATCATAATCGGGGCAGGCGAATCCGGTATTATTACAAAAAGATCACTTGACAGGGATGCAGGGACCAAATATAAAGTCCTTGCTTTTATTGATGAAGATGTTGCTAAAATTGGAAAGAAACTCGAAGGGGTGAATATTCTTGGCTTGGACAAACTCGATAACCTGTTGGCTAATAATGACGTAGCTCATGTTATTCTGAGTATTCAGAATTTAAGTTCAAAAAAGAAACAGCAAATTGTTGATGCCTGTCTTCAAAAAAACACCAAAGTTCTGAATGTGCCCCCGGTTATGAAATGGATCAACGGGGAATTGAGTTTTAAGCAGATTAAACGAATCAATATTGAGGAATTACTCGAGCGTGATGAGATTAAACTCAATGCTGATAAGATCAGTATGGAACTCGCCGATAAGATTATCATGATTACAGGTGCAGCAGGTTCGATCGGTAGCGAATTAGTCAGGCTCATAAGCCGCTTCCAGCCTCGTCAGTTAATCCTGATCGATCAGGCCGAAACTCCCCTGTACCATCTGGAAATGGAATTCAGTGATAAACCCGGTTTTGCCAGAATGAAATTTATCATCGGTGATATTTGTGATGAAACCCGAATGCGGAATATCTTTGGTTCCTATAAACCGGATATTATATACCATGCAGCGGCGTACAAACATGTGCCTATGATGGAGAATAATGCATGCGAAGCTGTTCGGACCAATGTGGAGGGAACAAAAATCCTGGCCGATCTGGCCATGGAATCCGGTGCAGGCAAATTTATTATGATTTCATCTGACAAAGCGGTTAACCCGACAAATGTTATGGGTGCATCGAAACGTATTGCCGAAATCTACACTCAGTCGATGAACAGCCGGAATCAAACTCGCTTTGTAACAACACGCTTTGGGAATGTTCTCGGTTCCAATGGATCTGCTATTCCGCTTTTTCGCAGACAAATTGAACAGGGAGGACCTGTTACCATCACGCATCCGGAGGTTACCCGCTTTTTTATGACAATACCTGAAGCCTGTCAGCTTGTTCTTGAAGCTGGAAGTATGGGTGAAGGGGGTGAGATATTTATTTTCGATATGGGGCAAAGCGTTAAAATTGTTGACCTTGCCAAAAAAATGATCAAACTGGCAGGATTATCATTGGGAAAGGATATTCAGATTGTGTATACCGGACTCAGACCTGGTGAAAAGTTATACGAAGAACTCCTGTTTGATAAAGAAAATACATTGCCAACGCATCACCCGCAGATTATGATAGCGAAAGTACGGGAATATGATCTGGATAAAGTGCGGACTGATTTCACCGATATAATCAGAATACTGAATGTACAGGATAACCTGTCGATTGTGGCAAAGATGAAAGAAATTGTTCCGGAGTTTAAATCAAAAAACTCACTCTTCGAGAAACTGGATTAGGTATCTGGCTGGTTGTTAATTCAGTACGACCTGTCTTACCAATTCGGCTGCTTCCTGCAAAAGAATGGCAGAATGAACTTTTAAGCCACTTTCATCAATCAGCTTTTTACCTTCTTCGGCATTGGTTCCCTGCAGACGAACGATAATAGGGACTGAGATTTCGCCAATATTTTTATAAGCATCCACAACACCTTGTGCCACCCGGTCGCATCTGACGATTCCGCCAAATATATTCACCAGGATTGCCTTTACGTTCGGGTCTTTAAGAATTATGCGGAATGCTTCTTCTACCCTCTTGGCATTGGCTGTACCACCAACATCCAGGAAATTGGCAGGCTCGCCACCATAAAGTTTAATCATATCCATGGTCGCCATAGCAAGACCTGCCCCATTGACCATACATCCGATATTTCCATCGAGTTTTACAAAATTCAACCCAAACTGCCCTGCTTCAACTTCCATTGGATCTTCCTCTTCCAGATCACGCATGTCTGAAATATCAAGGTGACGATACAGTGCATTATTGTCAACAACAACTTTACAATCTACCGCAAGAATTTTGTCATCAGAGGTTTTTAATACCGGGTTGATTTCAAACAAACTGGCATCAGATTCTTCGTAAGCCTTATATAAAGCCGTGACAAACTGCAACATCGATTTCCATGCCTGACCTGTTAACCCAAAATTAAAGGCAATACGTCTGGCCTGATAAGCCTGAAAGCCAACTTTCGGATCGATGTATTCCTTGTAAATATCTTCAGGTGTTTCTTCAGCAACCTGCTCAATGTCCATTCCTCCCCTGGGAGAATAAACAATCATATTCTGAGCTTTGTCGCGGTCAAGCATCACACTCATGTAAAACTCACGCGTTTCTGATGGTCCCGGATAATATACATCCTGCTGAATGAGCACTTTCCGAACCTTTTTTCCTTCTGCTTTGGTCTGGGGGGTAATGAGCATCATGCCAATAATGTTTTTTGCAAGCTCATGAACCTGATCCAGATTTTTGGCAAGTTTTACTCCGCCACCTTTTCCACGGCCTCCTGCATGAATCTGAGCCTTAACGACCCAAAACCCGGTACCGGTTTTTTCCTGTAATGTTTTAGCAGCCTGAACAGCTTCATCCGGTGTATACGCAACAATTCCTTCCGGAACAGCCACCCCGTAGCGGCTTAAAATTGATTTTCCCTGGTACTCGTGAAGATTCATTGGATATTGTTTTGATGTTCGAAAATAAAGACTTGATAATTTGTGGCCAAAATTACTAACTTCAATGGATTTCCGAAATATCTTTAAAAATATATTTGTTGGATATTTTTAAGATTGGGTCAATTTTTCTAATTTTACTCATCCATAAAAATTATAAAAAAAGCTTAAGTGTCGATGATTTTAGGCTATACTACTGCTCTGTTTATTAATGCTCTTGTCGTTCTGGGACTGAGTATTTACATGTTCTCCCGTAAGGGATACCGGGGAAGCCTGATTATGGGGCTGCTGATGCTGGCACTCGCGCTCTGGGCTGCTTCCGGTGCAATGGAAATGTATATAAGCGGTTTTTATACTAAAATTTTACTTTCCAAAATTAGTTATATCGGGATTGTAAGTGTCGGACCCTTATTCCTTTTGTTTGCGCTTCAATATTCTCAGAAAGAAAGGTTATTGGAACCACCTTTCCAGCTAATTTATTGGTTATTACCGGTTTTTAGTCTGGTAATGGTATGGACCAACGAGCAGCACAATATGGTCTGGCCTGCTTTTCATAAAATTCAACAGGGAAACTGGTTATTATTGTTGTATGAGCATGGACCTATTGTTTACCTGATTGCCGGATATTCCTATCTTTTTCTTACAGCCGGTGTTATCGTTTTATTGACCAAGGCTTATAAATTGCCTGAAATATACCGTCGGCAGACACTGCTGCTTGCAGTTTCGATGATAATCCCAATGATTGGAAATATCCTTTATCTCTTCAAATTGGTGCCTTTGGAAGGGTATGACTTTGCACCTTTCTTTTTTACAGCATCTGTTTTTATCATATTCTTAAGTGTTTTCAGGTATAAATTCATGGATGTTTTGCCCGTAGCCACGGATACTTTATTCAGAAGCCTTTATGATAGTGTAATCCTTATCGATTCAAGAAACCGGATTATTGATTTTAATGATTCGATCGAGAAATTTCTTTTGCAAAAACCAACTGTAGGCCTGAGTTTATTCGACTACTTCCCGGATTGGGAGAATATCCTCCGGGAAATTTCCTCTGAACATGGTTTTAAAACCGAAATCGTCAACACAATTGGAAAACAAAAAAAATGGTGGATGCTTTCTGTCAATCCCATTAAAAATAAAAGCGGTTCTTTGTCAGGTTATATTCTTGTTTTTCAGGATATTAATGAGAGAAAGCTGGGTGAAGAGAAATTAAAAAGTTCGGAAAATAAACTTCGGGAGCTGATTACAGTTAAAGATACGTTTTTCAATATTTTAGCACATGATCTTCGTAACCCCTTTCATGCGATCCTGGGGTTTAGTGAATTGTTGCAGAATGAGTACGAAAATTTATCCGAAACAGAACGCCGTCAGTATATTACAAATATTTTCCAGAGTGCAGGGAATACATATAAATTGATTGTAAACCTGCTGGACTGGTCGAGATTGCAAACAGGCAGGATGCAATTTAATCCTGAAGCCATTCACCTGGAAGGCATACTGAGAGATGAACTTGAAACCCTGAAAGGGATCATTGCTATTAAAAAGATTCATTTCGATTTGAAAATAGAGGATGAAATAATCGTAAGCGCCGATCCGAACATGCTCCGGTCTATCCTTCGGAATATCATTTCTAATGCCATTAAATTCTCCTATCACGGAGGGGAAATTCAAATACAGGCAAAACCGGCAACCTCCAGGAAAATTATGATCAGCATAACTGATAAAGGTGTGGGAATGTCTTCAGATCAATTGGAATCGCTGTTCAGACTTGACAAAAAAATTACAAGCAAGGGGACTGATAATGAAGATGGTACTGGTTTAGGACTCATCTTAACCAAAGAATTCGTTGACCGCAACAATGGTACTATCTGGCTTGATAGTAATCCGGGGTTTGGCTCGACTGTTTATCTCACCTTACCAGTTGCAACCTGAAATATTACCACCTCACTGAAGAATATTAAGCAATTTCAATACAACTCCTGATGTTAAGTGTGACGCAATATTATTCACAAACTTAGGAAAATCAAGGTGAGCTGTGTGATCTGCCTTATCTGATATTGTCCGGATAACAACAAAAGGCTTATTGTGTTCCCAGGCCACCTGTGCAACTGCGGCACCTTCCATTTCAACACACTTCAAATTATCAATTGAACTACGCAGATAATCTGATAATGAGGGATCTGCAACAAACTGATCACCACTGGCAATCGTTCCCTGAATCACTTTTGGAGTTATGATTCCAAAATCAATTAAAATATCAACACCAATATCATTTTTCAACTCCTCTTCAATATATTCATCGGCAGCGCGGACTGCCAGCTGAACAAAATAAGGTTCTACTTCAAAATACTTTTTACCCAGTAATGGAATTTCAAATTTTGCCATTCCTCCAATCTGACTGACATCCATGTCATGTTGAATTAGTTTATCAGCAATCACAAAATCACCCGGTTCAAGGTCCTTGTCAATGGCTCCTGCTATTCCGGTAAATATCACAAAATCAACATTAAAACGGTCAATAAGTGTAGTAACGGTTGAAGAAGCTGCTACTTTACCCCAACGCGAAAACACAAGGACGATTTCCTGATTATTTAACCTGCCTGAATGGAACTGCCTTTGTCCGATTGTTTCGGTTTTTGTGTTTTCCATCCGGGTATAGAGGTAAGCTATTTCCTCCTGCATCGCCCCAAGAATACCGATTTTCATAGGTAAGTATTTGATTACTAATACAACAAATTTATTAAGCTGTCGCGATCCGGCAAGGGCCCGGACTTTGTATTTTTTAAAAACACCATCGTTGTCCGTTTCTCAGGAATCCTGACCAACATCGACTCAAACCCCTGCCACCATCCGGCATGGTACAGAATCTTCAGACTATCCTCCCGATAGTATACCCGCCAGCCATAACCATAATTGTGACGGGCAGTACTTTTTCTGGATAAGGGTAAAAATGCATCCTCCAGTGTCTCGGGTTTCAGTAACTTCCCATCATACAAAGCCTGATCCCACTTAAACAAATCTTCCGCCGAAGCATAAATTCCTTTATCTCCCAGCACTCCATCGAGAAATACAACCGCAAGTGGTCTTTTTCTGTATTGATATCCATATGCGGCCCGAACCGAGGTCGTATCTTTCTGATTTACCAAAAAAGCATCACACATGTTAAGTGGTTCAAAAATGTTCACACGAAGAAAATCAGCAAACGGCATCCTGCTTACTCTTTCCACAATGGATGCGAGCACCATATACCCGGTATTGCTGTAATCAAAACGTATATCCGGAGGGTAATATGGAGGTGGTTTACCAATAGTCATCAACGACATAACGAATGAATTTGAAATCATGTGGCTTTTATCATGGATGTATTCATCACAGAAATAAATATAATTCGGTAAACCCGAACGATGCTGCAGCAACATTTTAATGCTTATTCCATGATATGGAAAATCAGGGAAGAATTTTTGAATGGAATCATTCAACGACAATTTGCCCCGCTCTTTCAGAAGTAATATTGCAACAGCTGTAAATTGTTTAGACACAGAGGCCAATTGAAATGGTGTATTGCCCAGATTTGGTCTTTTGGTTCCAAAATCTGCATAACCGGATGACTGTTCAAATAATATCTGATCATCCTGGCCTATTAAAATCGCCCCGGAATAGCCGGTTTTCTGTTGAAAATTTTTGAAATAGGCGCTTAACAGCCTTACTTTTCCCTGATCTGCAATGGTTTTTGCTTTTTTTGAAATCTGATGAACAGGGATCTTTTTTCTCTGCTTTTCTTTGTTACAGGAAGAAATAACAGGCATAAACCCGATAAACAACAATAATATGCCCGTAGTTATAGATAATTTCACTTTTGTAATCTCTGTTTAAAATTGTAAACGCGGCGAATTTAGTGAAAAACTTAAAGGTTAATCCGGAAAATCTGGTGTGTATTATTATTTTGTAATTTTTTTAGAATAAATTTGGAATTTTAAAAAAAACATGTAGGTTTGCATGAGCGACTAATGCAATAAAAAATATTAGAATATGTCGAAGAAGAAAGTCGTAATAAGTTATGATAATCTTCCGCAGGGAGTGCTGGAAGAGATTGAAAAACAGTACCCTGACGGTTGGGCAAATCATGTAATGAAAGTACAGGGTTTGAAGGATAATTATTTCTATGCTATTCTGGTTGATACAGAAGAAGCCTCTTATTTGGTAAAGGTAAAAGTCAAAAAAGATCGAAAAGGTATTGATTCTGATGAGGACTTTTTACCGGATTTTGAAGATATCGGTGGAAATGACGGGAATGCACACCCGCATGATGAGCCCTTTGAAGAACCAGCAGAGGAATAAAAAACATTTTTTTCATTTTAATTAAAATCCGGTCTAACCGGATTTTTTTTATATTTACTACCCTAAATTCATTTCTATGAAAATCGGAATTGAGGCCCAGCGTATTTTTCGGAGAAAAAAACACGGGATGGATTTTGTTGCACTTGAACTAATCCGGAACATTGCCCGGATTGATCATGACAATGAATATGTTGTTTTTGTCAAACCTGGCGATGATGAAGGCTGTCTGGAAAAGAGTGACAACATCAAAATTGTCTATCTTGGAGGCTCCTACCCTGTTTTTGAACAAATTAACCTGCCAAAAGCCGCAGAAAAAGAAGGGGTTCAATTACTGCATTGTACCAGTAATACCGCTCCGGTCTTGTCAAAAGTTCCGGTCATGATAACTTTACATGACATTATTTACATGGAATCAGTGAGTCTGTTTAAGGGTGGATTTACAACCTATCAGAAGTTTGGCAACATGTACCGCAGGCTGATCGTTCCCCGTGTTGTTAAAAACAGCCGTAAAATTATTACAGTTTCTGAATATGAACGGGAACGGATTGCCGATTTTTTTAATATTCATGATGGCCGTCTGGTGGCAGTTTATAATGGAGTCGGGAATTATTTCAAACCTATGAACGATCCGGAGCAGTTATCAAACATCCGGAAAAAGTACCATTTACCTGAAAAATTCATTTTCTTTTTAGGAAATACGGATCCGAAGAAAAATACGATGGGTGCATTGAAAGCTCTTGCCCTTCTGCATAAAGAGGATTCCCGGTATCATTTACCGCTGGTAATGCTTGATTATGACCGTAATGTACTGATGAGCAGCCTGCAGGAAATTGGATCACCCGAATTGATGGAGAAAATTATCCTGACAGGTTATGTACCCAATATTGAACTTCCGGGAATTTACAGCGCCTGCTCTGTGTTTCTCTATCCATCGCATCGCGAAAGTTTCGGAATTCCCATGATTGAAGCCATGTCGACCGGTGCTCCGCTCATTGCATCAAATACTTCATGCATGCCTGAAATTGCCGGTAATGCCGCACTATTTATTAATCCTGAAAAACCTGAAGAAATCGTCAATGCAGTAAAAACTTATCTGGATGACGATGCTTTCAGAAAAAAACAAATCGAATCAGGTTTCGAGCGTTCCAAAGCTTTTAGCTGGGAAAAAATGGCTCACCAGGTCATCGACATTTACAAAAGTCTGGTATAATACTCAAGTCTATTTCATTTAAACTATTAATTTAAGTAATTATGGTTATTAGTCTGAAAATCATCTTCTGGGTATTTCTATTTATTGTTTTTTATGCCTATATCGGTTATGGCATTATTTTATTCATTTTGGTAAAGCTAAAGTCTTTATTATCAAGTAATAAAGAAAGTTTATCTGTAGTAAAAGATTATGAACCGGAGGTTACCCTTTATGTTACTGCT
>CAYLTH010000050.1:0-21912 GCA_964386485.1 uncultured Bacteroidales bacterium
ATGCGGTCGATGCGTTTCAGACTTTGATCGTTCGTGGGACCCCAGGCAAAGCTGATGTGCCGCTTTTTAATCCGAATTTTTTTCCATTCTTCCGGGAAATCATAATTACGGTTACTCACCCACCACACATTGTTTCCCGTGCTGTCGATGAATTTGATCTCGAAATTATTATCCGGAGAATTCGCTTTTAACCAAAAAGTGAATTCGAAATTTTCGGGCAGGTCGATGGCGAAAAATTTCTGAATACCGCCATAGCCTGTTCCTTTGGTAAAATCATAGTCGAAGCGTATGGCCTTTCCGGTCAGGCCGGGTTCATTTCCCAGGTTCAGGCTGACCCCGTCCGAGCGGATGAAATTCCAGTTTTCTTTTGTTTCAAATTCTTCGAGTGTGCGGACCTGTGCATGCAAATGTATGGATGACAGGATGATACCCATTGCCAGTATAAAACATGTTCTGAAAAGTGTGCTCATGATATGGGAAAATGAAGCCGGTATTGGGCTGAATGTCAGGTATTGTAAATACTATTAACGGATATAGGAATATCCCAGTCGGGTCAGACCTTTCTGAATGATCGGATCCTGCATCACCATGTTCCAGACGAAACCGCTGCGAAAATTCTCGATCATGATCAGCATCGGTCCCTGGTCGATGCCGATAAAGTCATCATTCACCCAGTTTGCTGTGGGATTAAACGAATCATAAAAGCCGTATTTACCCCAGAGTTTCTTACCGTATTTTTTGTTCATGGACTGAATTGTCGGCAAAACGATTTCCGGAGCAAATGGCAGAGAGGAGAGGGGGCCGTAAGGTGCAATCGTCCCGTCGTCAAAGTAATTGTAATCAGCACCACTGGTTCCACGTCCGGCATAGCCCAGAAATTTTTTATCATCGAAGTTGTATTTATCCGTCGGGCCGTCACTGGCGGTTACTCCCCAGCACAGCGAATCATAGCCCACCCATCCCTGTGGATTTTGCATGGCATAAGCTCGCTGAACATAGGTTGCCCGGCGGGAATTCTCAAAGTAATCAATTCCCTTTTCTTTCATATAGGAATCAACCAAACCACGGTAATCGATAAAAGCCTGTGAAAACTGGTGACCGAAGAGGGGAGGAAAGGCCACATGGGAGAGTCCGGGATAGGGTGTATTCCATTTATAGGTGCTTAGCCATGCGGAATAACTTTTTTCGGCATTCGTCATGCCGCTTCCGGCTGCCAGAACATACAGGAAAAGGGCTTCGTTGTAACCTTCCCAGCCAAAATCATGGATGCCTTTTTCGGGAGTCCAGCCCATTGAAATGGTATTGGCAAATCGTCCGCTATCCGGCATATGCATAAAATCCCAGTCGACCCTTTCAAGAATAAAAGCCGAGAGTTTCCTGATTTCTGCTTCTGTTTTATTATCCTTATTGTAATAATTCCGTGCAAAAATGATTCCCATCATCAGGATCCCCGAATCAATTGTAGAAAGTTCACAATTCCATTCGCGCCGGCCCGAATCCATTTTCAGAAAGTGGTAATAAAAACCTTTATATCCGATGCCGTTGGTATCCGTATTTTGAGGTGAATTGGCAAAGAAATGAAGGATTTTCAAGGTAATTTCTGCAGCCTGTTCACGGCTGATCCATTGTTTTTCGGCACCAATGGCAAAACAGGGCAGCCCGAAACCGGTAGAGGCAATACTTGCCGGAGCCCATTTGGCAGCACGGTCTTTCACGATCCCCCAATCTGCATGATGTTCCTGCATAAAAAACTCAAAAGTCTTTCGCTGGATGGAGTCGAGCATGGCAGTTTCATCTGCAGAGAGTTTATACTGTACTTTTCCCTGTGATTTATATACAAGTGATTGCGCTTGAACAAATTCCACAAAAAGCAAGGCAATAGAAAGCAGGAGGAAATGAATGGGAAAGGGCTTGTTTTTCATCTGGATCAAAATATATATAAAACAAAGATTGAAATACCGGATTGCTTAATTGATTCTAACAAAGATAAAAAAACCTTTGTCAAATGCGGCTTAATCACAAATTGGCGCTGAGAAACCAATTATTGAACTGTCAGAATAAAAAAAGGAGACCTGCCGGCCTCCTTTAGAAAATATTTTATTGAATAAAAAATCGACTTTTGTGTAGATTCGGATTGCAATTATTTTGAAACTCTGGTTGCTCTGAATTTCCCATTGGCTAAGGTAATCGTGTCGGGAACTCCAAAATTTGTTGAAACAACACCGGTTCCGGAGAAGGTACCGCTAATCACATTACCAACTGTCCCATAGGTGTTTACAACAATAGTTCCTCCGGTTAAAGCCATAATTGTTGTATTGTTGTTCAGAAAAACGCCCAAACCATCATCATCTGAGATAGTATAAGTTCCTGAAGTATGACCGGTGAATGAAAGCAAGGCTGAATTCCCTGCAGCATCCGTAAACACACAGCCGGTAGCATCCAGCGCCAGGTCATAAATTGCACTGGCAGTTGCTTTGAAGGTAAAGGTCTGATTGGTGTAGGCTCCGCCATTCACAACAAAGCTAAGTTCATTGGTTACAGTGGGTGTTGGATCATTGCCGCCGTCATCATCACTATCCTTTGAACAGGATGAAAGGGCAATAACGGAACAAAATGCAATAAACAGCAGGGCGATCGTGGTTTTTTTCATGTAATTCATCTTTAATTGGGTTTAAATGATTGGTTTTTTCAGGCTGCAAATATATAAAAAACAGCATGTGAATATTTTTTTCAATTTCAGTATTATGAATGTTCTGTTTCGTATTTTTGTTTGCATTATTCATAATTTTAATTGATTGACTATGAATCATCTGACATATCGAATTATTTTGAATCCGGAGCCGGAAGGAGGGTATACTGTGAATGTTCCAGGCTTACCGGGTTGTATTACTTATGGAGAAAGCATCGATCAGGCAATTGAGATGGCAAGGGAAGCAATCGAAGGGTATATTGAATTACTTAAGGAACTTGGGGAAAATATTCCTGATGACAGTAATTCGTTAGAAATTTCTTTATCAATCGCTTCCTAAATGAGTAGTCTGGTTTCGTTAACCCTCCATGCAATTCTTAAACAGGCAGGAATCGACAGAAGTGAGATTTGATTCATAATATGGACGGATTCTCCATTGACTTAATTCCGTAACTTCGCCAACTCAATTCAAAATCAATATCATGTCCCTGTTTCTAGTAACCGGAGGTGCCGGGTTTATAGGCCGTAACATCGTAAAAGAATTACTGGGTTCCGGTCATAGTGTAAAAGTGCTGGATAATTTCGCCACGGGTCGCCGGACCAATATCACAGAATTTGAGCAACATCCTGATTTCACGTTGATTGAAGGTGATTTACGGAATACGGATGATGTTCAAAAAGCAGTGGAAGGTATTGATTATATTCTGCATCAGGGAGCCTTGCCTTCTGTACCCCGTTCAGTTCAGGATCCGGTTACCAGCAATGATGTGAATGTAAACGGAACCCTGAATATTTTGCAGGCAGCCCGCGCTGCCGGGGTAAAGCGCGTGGTCTTTGCCTCCTCTTCCTCTGTTTACGGGAATAACCCGACGCTTCCCAAAGTAGAATCCATGCCCGTAGCGCCTTTATCACCCTATGCACTTACCAAATATGCCGGAGAACGCTATTGCCAGATCTTTCATCAGATCTACGGACTGGAAACCGTGGCATTGCGGTATTTCAATGTATTCGGTCCCTTTCAGGATCCATCGTCTCAGTATAGTGCCGTGATTCCAAAGTTTATCACAATGATAAAAAACGGGGAACGTCCGGTGATTTACGGGGATGGCCTGCAGTCCAGAGACTTTACCTTCGTAGCGAATAATGTACAGGCCAATATCCTCGCCTGTACTGCCCCGGATGCCCCGGGAAAAGTGATGAATATTGCCTGCGGTGATCGCTTTAGCCTGATTGATCTGGTGGATGCTATCAATGAATTACTTGGAACCCATGTGGAACCCTTATTTGAGCCCGAACGTGCCGGAGATGTTAAACATTCGCAGGCCGGGATTACAGAAGCCGAACAATTTCTTGGATTTAAACCCCTTGTCGGGTTTATGGAAGGACTTGAAAAAACAGTCAGACATTTCGTTTAAAATCAATACATTACAATGAAAAAAATTCTCGGATTGGGCAATGCCCTGGTCGATATTATGACCGAACTGGAGGATGATTCCCTCCTGAATACCTTTGGTTTACCCAAGGGAAGTATGCAACTGGTTGATTTTGAAACATCCTCAGCTGTTTTAAGTGGAACATCTCATCTTAGACACACTCTTGCCTCCGGAGGCAGTGCTGCTAATACCATTCACGGACTGGCCCGGCTGGGTGTTGAAACCGGTTTTATTGGGAAAGTAGGACTGGATGAATATGGAATTTATTTTAGTAATGACTTGAAAGAGAGTGGCATTACTCCTCTTTTGGAAATCGGGACAGCACCTTCGGGAAGAGCCATGGCTTTGGTGAGCAGGGATGCCGAACGAACCTTTGCCACCTATCTGGGTTCTGCCATTGAATTAACCCCGGCCGACCTGAAAGAAGAGGTCTTCCGCGATTATCATATCCTTTACATTGAAGGGTATCTTGTCCAGAATTATGAATTGGTACGTGCTGCCATGGAACTGGCCCGGAAATGCAATATGAAGGTCGCACTCGATCTTGCCAGTTACAATGTGGTTGAAGCCAATGTTGATTTCCTGCGGGAAATGATCATTCATTATGTAGATATCGTATTTGCCAATGAGGAAGAAGCCAAAGCCTTTACCGGAATGGCACCGCATGAATCGCTGATTCACTTCTCGAACCATTGTGAAATGGCCATTGTGAAGACCGGAAGCAAGGGTTCACTGGTGAAAACCGGCGACCAGATTCATGAAATCGGAATCATTGAAGCCAACAGCATTGACACCACCGGAGCAGGCGATTTATATGCTGCAGGATTTCTCTATGGAATGGTCAATGATTTGCCGGCCGATGTTTGCGGACGACTGGGTGCATTACTGGCCGGAAACGTGATCGAAGTCATTGGTGCCAAAATAGATCCGCCGCGCTGGGAGGCAATTCACAATCAATTGAAAATGATGTAAAACAGGCTTTGGTTTGTATCTTCTTTTTTCTATTTTTGCAGACCTTTTTAAAAAGCAACTAACTAATACACAACAATGAAAGTTTATCAGACGAAAGACATCAGGAATATAGCCCTGGTGGGTGGAGCAAAATCAGGTAAGACTACCTTCGCTGAATCCATGCTGTTTGAAGCAGGATTGATTAACCGCAGAGGGAGTGTTGATGATGGAAATACGGTATCCGACTACAGAGATATCGAACTGGAACGTAGAAACTCAGTTACTTCGACAGTAATGTACGCTGAATTCGGCGGAAAGAAAATCAATATAATTGATTGTCCGGGTTTCGATGATTTCTTTGGCGAAGTTGTTGCCGCAATGACAGTATGTGATACTGCCTTTGTCATGATAAACGGACAGAATGGTGTGGAAGTCGGTGCTGAAGTAGCCTGTCGCCATGCAGCCAAAAACCAGGTTCCGCTTGCTTTTTTAATAAATCACCTGGAGCATGAAAACTCCAATTTTGATGAGACCCTCCGTCAGATGAAAACCGCTTTCGGAAACAATCTGACCATAGTTCAATATCCTGTTAATCAGGGACTTAGCTTCAATTCTATTATTGACCTGCTAAAAATGAAGATGCTGAAATTCCCGGCTGGCGGCGGAAAACCTGAAATTCTGGATATTCCCGAAGCTGAAAAAGGAAAAGCAGAAGATTTATACAATGCTTTGGTTGAAAAAGCAGCTGAAAGCGATGAATCACTCATGGAGAAATTCTTCGAAGAGGGAGCACTTTCTGAAGAAGAATTGATGAGAGGTCTGAAACTGGGTATTATCAACCGCGGTACCTTCCCGGTTTTCTGCGTCGGTGCAAAACCAAATTTCGGTGTATCCCGCGTTATGGAATTCATTGCTGATACCATTCCGGCTCCCTGTGATATGCCGTTTAGAAAATCGAATACCGGTAAAGAATACAAATACAGCACAACCGAACCTGCCACGGCTTTCATTTTCAAAACAACAATTGAACCACACCTCGGACAGATTTCCTATTTCAAAGTCTACAACGGAGAAATCGCGGAAGGGATGGATATGACCAATGCCAACCGGAACAGCAAAGAGCGTCTGAGTCAGGTATTTGCTATTTGGGGAAAGAACCGTGAGAAACTGGATAAAGTTGTTGCCGGTGATATCGGAGCGACTATTAAACTGAAAGAATGCCGTACGAATGAAACCCTGAATGCCGGTAAGAATTCCGACGACTTCCTCCCAAAGATGATTTTCCCGGATCCGAAATTCAGAGTGAATGTAAAAGCCAAAAATTCCACCGAAGATGAAAAACTGGGTGCCGTTCTTCATGAATTACATCATGTTGACCCAACCCTGCTCATGGAGTATTCCAAGGAATTGAAACAGCTGATCGTTTCAGGAACCGGCGAATTACACCTGAACATTGCCAAATGGTACATTGAGAAGGCGCATAAAGTAGAAATTGATTTCTTCCCGCCACGCATTCCGTATCGTGAAACCATTACCAAATCCGCAAAAGCAACATACCGTCATAAAAAACAATCCGGTGGTTCAGGCCAGTTTGGTGAAGTTCACATGCTCATTCATCCGTATATTGAAGGTGCTCCTGATCAGACCGAATTCCCGATCCGTGGGCGTCAGGAAGAAATCCTGTCATGGGGTGGAAAACTGGTGTTCAACTCCTGTATCGTAGGGGGTGTGATTGATGCCCGTTTTATGCCGGCTATCCTCAAAGGGATCATGGAAAAGATGGAAGAAGGTCCGCTTACCGGTTCCTATGCCCGTGATATCGTTGTGAATATTTTTGACGGGAAAATGCACCCGGTTGATTCAAACGAAATTTCTTTCAAACTCGCTGGTCGTCACGCCTTCCGCGAAGCCTTCAAAAACGCCGGTCCGAAGATTCTCGAACCGATTTATGAAGTGGAAGTATTCCTCCCCGAAGATAAAATGGGTGATGTTATGACCGACCTCCAGAACCGTCGTGGTATGATCCTCGGAATGGAAAGCGAAGGTGCTTACCAGAAGATCCGTGCCCGCGTTCCCCTGGCCGAACTGAACAAATATTCCACTACACTGAGTTCGCTTACCAGCGGCCGTGCAACCTACACCATGAAATACGCCGAATACGTTCAGGTACCGGCCGATGTTCAGACTGCACTGCTCAAAGCTTACGAAGAACAGGAAAAAGACGAAGAATAGTTTTTATCCAAAATATACAGAAGAGGCCGCCTGCAAGCGGTCTCTTTTGGTTTTATTTTCGCTGGTGCTGCGGGCTTTTGTTCCTTGTATGCATAAGGAAGCATTTTCAGGTAAAAATAATTGCTAATTTTGCAGGCTTAAAAATCAGAACCAACAGAAACAAGCTGTTGTTAGTAAGGAAGAATTATGGGAAGAGCCTATGAATACCGCAAAGCACGGAAGATGAAACGCTGGGGCAATATGGCCCGGGTGTTTACCCGTTTAACCAAAGATATCGAAATGGCCGTGAAATCGGGCGGTCCCGAACCCGATACCAACTCCAAACTCAGGCTGCTCATTCAGAATGCACGTTCCGAAAATATGCCCAAGGATAATGTGGAACGTGCCATAAAACGTGCCACCGAAAAAGATGCCGCCGACTACAAGGAAGTGGTTTACGAAGGCTATGGTGCTCATGGTATCGCTATTGTAGTGGAAACAGCAACCGACAATACCACCCGTACTGTTGCCAATGTACGCAGCTATTTCAACAAATACAACGGCAGTCTGGGAACCAACGGCATGCTCGATTTTATGTTCGAACGCAAATGCTCCTTTAAAGTGGCAATGAAGGATGGTATTGATATTGAGGATCTTGAACTCGAACTCATTGACTTTGGCGTGGATGAAATCTTTATTGATGACGATGCCATCATGATTTATGCCGGTTTCCAGTATTTCGGCCCAATACAGAAATACCTCGAAGACAACAGCTTTGAAATCAAAAACTTTGCTTTCGAACGCATCCCAAACGATACCAAGGAAATTACCGCTGAACAGCAAATCGAAGTTGATAAGCTGATCGAAAAACTGGAAGATGATGATGACGTGATTAACGTCTTTCACAACATGCGGTAAGGAATCAGGATGATGTTCGTCCACTCGTTTTTAGTTTCCATATCTCTGGATTCCTTTTAGTGCTAATGACAGCCAAAACTTCAACCGTCCGGGATTCCTCATTAATATAAAAATGACTCATATAAGGGAATTTCCTGACCAAGCCACAACGGATTTGATTGTAGCGGATTGAATAACGATGAGGATCTTTATTCAGGGAATTTATGTGATTAATTGTAGCTTTCTGAAACTTTGTGCCGATACCAGATTGTTGTTCATTGTACCAATCAGTAATTTCCTGGATATCGGTCAGAGCTTCAGGTTCAATCTGAACTTTGAACTTTTTCATCAGGCTTTGAGCGTTTTTTTTGCCTCATCCCAATTTAATAATCGTTCCGGGTTCTTACGAACCTTTCTAAAGCGATCCAGCACTAAATTTTGGTCTTCTTCTGGAATTTCAGGATAGTCTTTCTCTTTTGTAGCGGCAAAATCAAGCATATGTTTAATAGCATTAATCAGGTTAATATCATTCACCTGTTTGAATTGTTCTATTATTAATGCTTTTTGTGACTGAATGTCCATAATACATGTAATTTGCCGGTTAAATAACTAATATTCATTCAATTATTGTACCAACAAAAATACGAAAAAATAGTATTTCATATCTACTGTCTCGAAGAAATAAAACCACCAAATTTAAACTATCTTAACATTCCCCGCCCAAACGAAATCTTCGAAAGCCGGATTCATCCGGTTATAACAAACAAGAAAGATTTGCGGGATTTAATTTGTGCCGGATTCCATTTTCATCCATCCAGGCAATCAGGTTCAAAGTATTGAGATTCCCCATCAGTTCGGCACCCGACAAGGGGCAACCGCCCAGTCCGCCCAATACGGTATCAAACCGCCTGCACCCGGCAGCATAGGCGGCTTCCACCTGTGCCTTCCAGTTTCGTCCGGTTGTATGCAAATGCATTCCGAATTCAATATCCGGGAATTCAGGAATCAAGAGGGAAAATACCTTTGAAATCAGCTCCGGGTCAATTTCAATACTCACATTCGACAGGGGAATCGTGCGGACGCCCATGTTCTTCATCGATTCGGCCCATTCGCAGAGCAGATCCGGCGACCAGGCATCACCGAAATCGTTGCCAAACGCCATCGAGAAATAAATCACGCTCTCTTTCCCGGTTTTGACGCAGGTATTCTGAATAAAATCGATGGTACTGAGCGACTGATCGTGGTTCGCATTCAGGTTTTGTTTCTGAAAGCCCTGAGAAACGCTGAAAGGGTAAGAGAGATAATTCACAGATTCATAAGGAGCAAGGATTTCAGCCCCTTTCTTATTCACAACCAGCATCATGATTCGGGTGGAGGTCTTGCTCGTATCCAGTTTTTCGAGCACCGTCAGCGAATCCGCCATTTGCGGGATCAGCCTGGGAGAAACAATGCTGCCGGCTTCCAGGACATCAAAACCGTTATCGAGCAGATTCTGGATATACGCAACCTTCCTTTCCGAAGGGATCAGGACCTCGAGTGCCTGCATGGCCTCCCGCGGGCTTTCGATGATTTTCATTAGCTTCGGCCGGAAAGTGACTTCGGAATACGGCCGTTTTTGATGGATTCGGAACGCAGTCGCCTGCCGGTTATCCGCTCAACCATCTGGCCGATTTCGAGAACTTTATCAATATCAAGTCCGGTATCAATGCCCATTTCATCCATCATCACCACCATATCCTCGGTAGAGACAAGACCTACAAGATTCGGATCCTTGTAATAATAACTGCCGGTGCCGGCTACCGGAACACCGCTCACGAAATTAGCCGGTTGTCCGCCGATTCCGCCCATGGTGGATTCGTAATTGGTCATACCGGCCTGCAATGCAGCCAGTACATTGGCCAGTCCCCAGCCTCGGGTCTGGTGAAAATGCACGATGTGTTTCTCGGGTCTGGGTACCGCATCCAGCAACATCGAATAATAGCGATACACCCGATCCGGTGAAGCAGAGCCATCATGATCAGCATGTTCCACATCATTCACCCCGATATCAAGCCAGCGTTTAGTAAACTCGATGGCCTTGGTCATTTCCGTTGGTCCTTCGATCGGGCAACCCCAGATGGTTGATACTGTGCCATTTACCTTGATTCCGGCTTCCTGTGCCATCGGAACATATTTTTCGGCCATTTTAAAGTAATCCGTCAGACTCAGACCGCTGTTTTTCTGGTGATGCGATTCGCTGGTGGAAACCATCAGCAAAATCCGGTCCGGGCCATAGCCGTCTTTTTTCGCCTGAATAGCCCGTTCGATGGCCTTTTCGCGGATCGTAATGGCGGTAAGGCTTACGCCGCCCAGCAGATGAGCAATCTTTTTACTTCCCCTGACGCCTTTCAGTAATTCATCCGCATCTTTAAATTGCGGCATCCCGGTCGGATTGCCGAGATTCGTTACTTCAATATGCTTAAACCCGGCCAGAATCAGTTGTTCGGCAACCCAAAGCTTGGCTTCGGTGGGAATAAAGGTTTCTTCATGCTGAAAACCATCACGAACCGTAATGTCGCCGATGGTTACTTTTTTGGGATAATTGAACATACTTCTGGGATTTTCAGGTTTTTAGCAATACAAATATAGCGAATTACATATAAAAATTACAGGATGTTGTTTTAATTATGGATAAGCGGAAAGCATTTTACCTCCTGTTTTGAGATAATCCTCAAAATGTAATAGCCGGAACGTAAATCAGTCAGGTCAAGACTGGCTCCGGCAGAAGTTATTTGTATCGGGATATTAAGAATCCTGCCGTTCAGATCGGTTAATTTAAGGTCGCCCGCTTTCAAGTCAGCATTGGATTCTCTGGTACTGACATATACCAGATCAGAGGCAGGATTCGGATAAACACGAATGTCGGATTCTTTTTCAATGCTATTCACGGCAACAGTTGTCGGACAATACCTCAGCACCACCCATTGCAGATCATATTGTCCTCCGGTGACCACCACCGAATCAAAGGTAACAGTTCCCCTTATCAATGCTGAAAAGTAGACACATCCGTCTGCTGAATTAACCAGATCGTGTGGTAGAACGGTGGTTCCTCCGGCAAATTCCTTTAACCAGACAACATTTCCTCCGTTTATTCCCATTAAAAGGGGCTGGTTGTAAGGATAAGCAATATTAGTATTCTGTAATCCACCCGGCCAGGTAACCCCCTGTCCTTTGAAATTACCCCAGACTGCTGTGAAATCCGGGCTATATCCAAAAAATCGTCCGGTTGCCGGCGCAAAATCCGCTTGTCCCATGGTATTTGGGGTTTCAAATACGGAGATTGGAATTCCGGTATTATCGGTTTCAAACAGCACCATATCCATCCCGAATGCTGATGGACCCTGAACCTGCAGGGGTCCGAGAGGTCCGGCAGCCATGGTTGTTCCACCTGTAAGGGCACCCCCTCCGGGGAGGGCTTCAACATAAACTTCGGGACAGGTCATATCCACAAAAAACTGAGTATACGGACCCGAACCACCAGCCGGTACGCCATACATATAGCCGTTATAGGAGGGTCCTCCGCTGATGCTGTTACCATTTACAGTTAGCGTAGGATCAAGGCAGCCCCCCGAAACAAAAAGTTCATTGTTTGTCGAAATGTCATGATCGGTAATAAAACCGGACCCGGTCACATAAACCGAATCCAAAGCCTGTCCGGAGGGTGAATACCGTATAAACCGGTGTCCGATCTGAGTAAATAATTTTTTGATAACCAGACTGTTGTTATCTGAATAGGCACTAACTCCACTCAGGAATTCGTGTTTCTGGCGGTAGATGATCTGACCATTTTTGTCGAGACGAACCACAAATTCCTGAACAGGAAAATTGAAAAGCAAGGTGTCGTTACCAGGCAGAATGAGCGTATCATACGCAAATCCACTCACGAGCAAATCCCCGTTCGGAAAGGTACAGGCATCATTTATGCTGGCTCTTCCTTTCCAGATCTGCTCAGGAAACAATAGCTGCTGCTGTGCATTCATGCGGATCACATAGATATCACCAATGAAATTGGTGTACGACATCTTCAGGTTTTTCAATCCCAGGAAATAAAAACCACCCTGGTGATCTTCAAGAAGATGGCTGTCCACCATTCCGGGGTTACCGGAACCGCTGACAGGGCGGGTAAGCAGGAGTGAGACATTCTGTGATTTCACAGTTCCGGCAATGAACATAAAGACCACCGACAGAAATATAATTGGTTTTTTTATCATAAATATAAGATAATAACATGTTAATTAATGAATTACATTTTTCTGACTTTCCAGATTTCCTTGTATTTGAGTTTGCCAAAGGGCGTAATTTCAACATAAACCCATTCGGCATTTTTGCCTTTTCCATGCTCAATGGTGAAGGTCATAAAGAAGGATTCTCCGTTGTCCTTTTCACTAAAAAAATTGAGGGTTTCTCCGTTTACTTCATCGGTATACCAGCCTACAGTAAGGCCATTGACTCCCACTCCGTTCTGATCCCAGGAGTGTGGAAGGGTGTCGAGATTCTCGGAAATGCTGTTATAGGGATTTATGTCATTATCATACAGTCCGATGGATCCAAAATCGTTGATGCTAGTGGTGTTGCTGAGTTCTCCGTCATTGTAAAACTCCTGCCGGTATTCCTGTACTTCATACACTCCGCTGAGCTGGCGGCGAAATTTATCTTCTTTACTGCACGACATCATGGTAATGACGATAAGGGCAAGTATGGTTAGTTTTTTCATGGTTCCGGGAATTAATAAATGATGTAATTCAGGTTGATAAATGCATAATAATAGATCCCTTTCAGCTTCACCACATTTTCGGTATCGTAAAGCGTCAGGTTGTTCTGACCGGCCAGTTCCATGTATTCGCCATAGGCCACCGGGAGATAATCGGTGTAAATTCCATTCAGATCCAGATCGCGGTACCAGTTGGGGTCGTTGTAATCGCTGCCACTCACACCATAAAACGCGCCACCGGCCCGTACCGACAGTTTTTTGGTAATCGGAACACGGAAAGATGCATCAGCACCGGCAAACAGGCCAAAGGTCCTGTAAACTCCGTTCAGGGTGCGTTCTTTTCCATAGCTCTGGAAGCCATCCGGGTATTCGCTGACCGATTCGAGTTCGCCCCGGCTGTAACCCAGGCGAAAGTGGAGTTCCAGATAATTGCTCCGGAAGAATACCCCGCCATTAATCGGTGTATAATATTTATGCCTGAAAATCCGCTTCGACCCGTCATCCAGATCCGCTGCTGCGCGTGAATACAGCGCCAGATACGACAGAGAGAAGCCAAAATTTAAATTCCGATCGGGTATGACGATCAATCCGTATTGATATCCTGTCCCAAAACCAAGACCCGGCAATTCTTTTTCAACACTGCTTCCGAGGTATTCATTGTAACTTTTTGCGAAATCTTTAAAAGAACCAATATTCGTGCTCCCGATAAGGGCCCCGCCGAAGGCTTCGAGTTTGACTTCCTGCGCCATTGTTCTGAAAGCAACCAGGCTTATGAAAAGGAGGAAAATGACTTTTTTCATGTTAAAACCTTTCTTCTTTTGAGATCAGGTCGAACATCAGACCAACACTCAGGTTACTCATATTATATTTGTACTGGATTCTGGACGCCCCTTCCGGATCGATACCAAAAAAATCATGGAAATAATGGGCTGACAGACGGACCCGTTTTAAAAGTTGCTTCTGGACAAAGACGGAGGTTCCCATAACGGTATACGGACTTAAAAGTTTCCCTCCTTTTTCATACAAATACTGAAATTTGGAATCATCCACATCGTCAAGTTTCTGCTTAATCAGGATTTTTGCTGATCCGATATCCAATGAAGCACCCAGGATCCAGCCTTTTCTGGTCCATTCTCCTCCCATAAGTCCGAACGTATTCACCCGGACTTTGACTTCCATTTCTTCTTCTGCCTGCGTGCTTGGATTAACACCGCTTCCTTTAAAGGTCATGTGTCGATTCTGGTAATGCGCAAAGTATCCCCATGATTCCCCGATAATATGCAATTCGAAATTTAATCCGTGAAAATAGGGGTTAATTTCCATAGGATCAGTCCAGTAGGGACGGGTAATTTTATTCAGGGTATGTGCATGAACCTGCAGGTTTTTGTGGCCATTGGTGAAGATTCCGCCAGCATACCCAACCCCAAACCGGATGGAATTTTCCTGTGCTGTAAGTGTATTCAGCGTCAATAGCAAAATGATGATTACAACGTATCGTTTCTGCATAAATATCAGATAGCTAAATGTTAATATATGTTATACTTATGATGTGCATGTAAACACATTTCGGGCTCGTATTGTTTAATGGAGTATCTTTGCCGGCTTATTAAAAACGAAAATTTATTAAATGCTTCAAATTAGAAATATCGCCATCATCGCCCACGTCGACCATGGTAAGACCACTTTGGTAGACCGTATTTTACATCAGGTAAAGCTTTTCAGAGAAAATGAAGTTGTTGGTGACTTCATCCTCGACAGCAATGATCTGGAACGTGAGCGGGGCATAACGATCCTGGCTAAAAATGTGAGTGTCAGGTATAAAGGATATAAAATCAACATTATTGATACCCCTGGTCACAGCGATTTTGGGGGAGAAGTAGAGCGTGTTCTGAACATGGCCGATGGTTGTCTTATTCTGGTGGATGCCTTTGAAGGCCCGATGCCACAGACCCGGTTTGTATTGCAAAAAGCTTTGGAACTCGGATTGAAACCGATCGTTGTAATCAATAAAGTAGATAAACCCAATTGCCATCCGGATCATGTTCAGGAAGCCATGTTTGAGCTGATGTTCAATCTGGAGGCTACTGAGGATCAGCTTGATTTTCCGACTGTTTATGGTTCATCAAAACTGGGCTGGATGGGTCCCGACTGGAAACAGCCAACCAATGATGTAACGCACCTGCTGGATGTTATTATCAATACGATTCCTGCTCCCGAAGTGCTTGAAGGGAATTTCCAGATGCAGATCACCTCGATTGATTATTCTTCTTATGTTGGCCGCATTGCAGTTGGCCGCGTACACAGAGGTTCAATTAAATCAGGTATACCGGTTTCATTGGTTAAGCGCGACGGGGAAGTCCGTAAATCCTTTGTCAAGGAGATCTACCTTTTTGAAGGACTTGGTAAGGAAAAGACCAAACTGGATATTCCATCCGGTGAAATCTGCGCCATTGTAGGGCTGGATGATTTTGATATCGGGGATACCGTTGCTGATATTGAGAATCCGGAAGCCCTCATACCCATCAAGGTAGATGAACCTACCATGAGCATGCTCTTCACGATCAATAATTCTCCATTTTTCGGACGTGAAGGTAAATTTGTGACTTCCCGTCACTTACGCGATCGCTTGTTCCATGAAATTGAAAAAAATCTGGCCTTACGTGTTGTTGAAACCGCCTCACCGGATACCTACATGGTTCACGGACGCGGGATTCTTCACTTATCCATTCTGGTGGAAACCATGCGCCGTGAGAATTTTGAGTTTCAGCTGGGTCAGCCCCAGGTTATTCTGAAGGAATTGGACGGCGTTACCATGGAGCCGATTGAAGCCATGACCATCCATGTTCCGGAAGCATTTTCAGGCAGGGTGATCGAGATAGTGACTTCACGTAAAGGTGAAATTCTGAATATTGAAACCAAAGGCGATCGTATCGTGTTGGAATTCAGAATTCCGGCCCGTTCATTGATTGGTCTGAGAAATATTATTCTTACCGGAACCGAAGGCGAAGCCATTATGGCTCACCGTTATGCAGGATACGAGCCCTGGAAAGGGGATGTGAATATCCGCCGCAATGGTGCCCTGATTGCCATGGAGACTGGTACTGCCATTGCTTATTCCATTGATAAACTGCAGGACAGAGGTTCTTTCTTTGTTGAAAACGGAGAAGAAATTTATGCCGGACAGGTGATCGGAGAAAATACCCGTGCGGATGATCTCGTGGTGAATGTTACCAAAACCAAAAAGTTGACCAATATGCGGGCTTCAGGTACTGATGATAAAATGATGATCAGTCCGGCAATTAAATTCTCACTCGAGGAAGCGATGGAGTATATCCGTGCGAATGAATATGTGGAAGTAACGCCCAAATCAATCAGGGTGAGAAAAATTATTTTGAACGAAATTGAACGTAAAAGACAGTCGAAATAGCTTGTAAAAGAATATTTTCGACTGGCAGATACAATAATAACTTAAAGATTTGCCATTCAGTTCGCTCATATTCCTCTTTCTCTTTCTTCCACTAATACTGGTACTGTATCATAGTGTACCGGTTAAGATAAAACCTTTCGTGCTGTTTATTGCCTCAATGCTTTTTCTGGCATGGGCTAAACTTTCGTATCTTCCCATTATCCTGATCTCGGTACTGGTTAATATGTTGCTGGGAAAAATGATATCCGGATACCGGAACAGAAAGTTACTTATCCTTGCTATTGTACTGAATCTGCTTGTATTATTCACCTACAAATACACCTTTTTTATATTTGTAAATCTGAATGGATTGCTAAAAACCTTTGGTATTTCTACCCTTGAAATTCCAAAGTATGTGCTGCCACTCGGAATTTCATTTTATACCTTCAGAATAATATCATACCATATTGATTTGTACCGGAAACGCGTCGTGCTGGCAGCAGGATACCTGAGAATGTTTAATTACATCGCCTTTTTTCCTCAGCTGGGTGCGGGTCCTATTGTTCGATACAACGAATTTTCCTACAAAAGCGGGCCTTTGAAGCAGCGGACAGTTTATTTTGTCAACGGACTCAGGAGGTTTGTTTATGGTTTGGCTAAAAAAGTCTTGATTGCAAACACATTGGGACTGGTTGCGGATGCTGTATTTGCGCTTCCTGTTGATGAACTGAACCTTGCTTTATCGTGGTTAGGGATGATTTCCTATGCGCTGCAACTCTATTATGATTTTTCTGCATACACGGATATGGCTATCGGGATTACCATGTGCCTTGGATATCGTGCACCCGAAAACTTTAACTATCCTTATCTTGCCCGATCGGTAAAAGATTTCTGGACCCGTTGGCATATGAGTCTGACCAACTGGTTCCGGGATTATCTGTTTCTTCCGCTTGCTTTTTCCTTCAGCAGAAAGATGCCTGGCTATAAAACCCTTGGGATGCGCAGTGATCTGCTGATTTATATTATAAGTATTACCATTACCTGGTTTTTGGTGGGTTTCTGGCATGGCAGCGACTGGAATTTCGTGATCTGGGGTATATGGTTTGCGATATTTCTTGGATTAGAACAGGCAGGTCTCAGAAAGATCCTGAAAAAACTGCCCCGGATTTTTCAACATTTTTATGCTCTGATCATTATTCTTATCGCCTGGGTCTTTTTCAGATCTGCAAATGTTAAGCAGGGAGAAGCAATTCTTCAGGGTCTGATCGGAATGAATGGAATAGAAGCCGGGAGTTTTGCCTATTATAAGTATCTGAGTCCTGTATTCTTAACGGTACTTGTTATTGCCATCGGAGGTGCTTCCGGTTGGCTGAATTGGTTGAGAATAGTGATATGGAAAACCATAATCCGCAGCAGGATTCCAGCAATGAAAAATGGTTTCCGGATTATTGGCATGGTCGGGATGATCGCGGTTTTCCTTTTATCAATAGCCGAAATTCTCAGAACGGGTTATAGTCCTTTTATTTATTTTAAGTTTTAAGATGGGTAAGCGAATTCTGAATCTGGTTTTTATTTTAGCGATGGCTGGTTTAGTCATTACATTCGGAATTCTTTCACTTCGTGTTAAAAGTGATAAACTGAGTAAAACCGAAAACAGGAAACTTGCAGCACTTCCGTCAGCAGATGCAATTTTAAAGGATTCTTTTCCAGATGCATATGAACTCTGGCATAAAGATCATTTTCCAAACCGAAATCTTTTCCTGAATTCGCTTATGGGCTTTAATATGTATGTGATGAAACAGACTCCTTTGCCGGATAATGCAATCATCGGCAAAGAAATGTGGCTGTATTATACTGCACGCGAAATAGAGGTTTATCGCGGAACCAATCGTTTTACAGAACAGGAACTGACACAGGTATACGAAGAACTTGAGCAAAGACGGCATTTTATTGAAGAACAGGGAGCAAAAATGATGTTGGTTGTGGCTCCGACAAAATATTCGGTCTACCCGGAATTCGTACCTGCCAGCGTTAATAAGGTGAATGACAGCAGCCGGACTGATCAGTTTGTCGGGATGCTTGAAAAGAAGGGAATTCCGCTTGTTGATCTTCGTAAAGCCCTGCTGATTGCGAAAAAGACTGGTCCTCCCTTGTTTTTTAAAACCGATAATCACTGGAACTTTAACGGAGCTTTTGCTGCCTACCAGGCAATCATTACTGCTGTCAGGAAGATTATTCCGGATGTTGGCCCACCCCTGAAGAAATCCGAATATAAGATTACAGTACGACCAGGTTTAATGGGGAATATTGGCAAAATGCTGTTTCTCAGTGAGAAGTATGCCGAAAATGAGTATATCTATGAGCGGATCACCCCAAATCAAACCCTTATTGATACCAATGAACAATATACACCCCCTTCTACTTTCGGATATCCGGATTCATACGAAGACAGATATACCAACGGGAATAAAAAATCACCAAAGATTCTGATTATCCGCGATTCATTTGGTTTTTATCCTTCCCAGTTTTTAAAGGAGCATTTCAGTTCAACAGTTTTAATTTTTGATGAATGGCAATTCAAGCTCAATCCGGATATCATCAAACAGGAAAAACCTGATCTGGTGATATTTATGATGCTGGAATCCTTTACGAACCAACTGTTACTTAATAGGAATTAAGTTGGTGTAATTCCTCTATCTGACCAAAACCATTTTCTTCGATTTTGAAAATAAACCTGTGTTTAAATCATAGAAGTAAATACCTCGGTTTAAATTGCTTGCATCAAATTGAATCGTATAGATACCGGCAGGTTTTATTTCATTGACCAGAGTAGCGACTTCTTTCCCGGTAACATCATATACTTTGAGAACAACATGGTTTGTTTGAGTTACCTCAAATCGAATATTGGTAATCTGGTCGAAGGGATTCGGAAAATTCTGTAACAGACAGCCCGGGATTGTCATAGTTTTTCCGTTTTCGTCAATTCCTACAATCTGATTGTTGATACTGAAAATTGATCCGAACTCCCCTGCAATATAGGCTCTGTTATTGTTGACTGCCGTAATTGCAAGGAGAGTAATGTTTACAGGACAAGATTCTGGTAACCAGCTTATTCCGCCATTTGTTGTTTTAAGAATAGTGCCATACCAACCTGCTGCATACCCATTATTTACATCATAAAAATCAACGGAAGTCAGTCCGTTCATCGTTCCTGAATTCAATGCCGCCCAGGTTGAACCGGCATCGGTAGATTTTAAAATGGTACCCGCATACCCCACTGCGTAAAAAGTATTCTGATCTCCTATATCTGTTGATAAAAGATTTTCCGCGGTGCCGGAATTTATAGCCAGCCAGGTTGATCCTGCATCCGTAGTTTTTAAGATAAGTCCATTGTCCCCGACAACAATTCCGTTATTACTGTCAGTAAATCTGACACTTCGTAAGGCTGTTGCAGTATTCGATATTTGCTGAGTCCAGGTTTCACCTCCATCACCGGATCTAATAATGAACCCGCCATTACCAACTGCCCAGCCGTTGTTCAGATCCGGAAAATGTACTGAATTCAATGCCGGAATGGTCAGGCCTGTAATCTTTTGAACCCAGTTTGTTCCGCCATTTGTTGTTTTAATGACAATACCCAGGTTTCCGACAGCCCAGCCATTACTTTCTCCGATAAAATTGACTGAATAGAGCTGTAAGCCATTAACCGGTGTCTGCGTTACCCAATTCTGCCCTCCATTGATTGTTTTTGCAATGCATCCGGTATATCCGACAACATATCCGGTAGTCTGGGTAGGGAAACACAATCCATACAGCGGATTTCCAATTCCAAAAGCAGACTGAATCGTATAGGATAGTTGAGCCCAGGATGTACCTGCATCACTTGTTTTTGCTGTGGCTCCATATTTTCCAACAGCCATTCCAGTAGAATCATTCGAAAAACATATGGAGTAAAAGGGGATCTGCTGATTAACCGGATTGGGCATCAGATTCCATGTCATACCATGGTCAGTCGTTTTTAAAAGGATACCGGCACCTGCAATATAGGCGGTCTGGTCGTTTACAAAATCCAAACAATATAGCTCAGCAGTGGTTCCCGAATTTTGTGCGATCCAGTTCAATCCGCCGTCCGTGGTTTTCAAAATTGTACCATAATCCCCTGCAATGTACCCGGTATCAATACTGGTAAAGACAATGGATTTTAACTCTCTTGTCGTACCGGAGGTTTGCGGAACCCAGGTAGCACCCGCATCAGTGGTTTTAAGGATTTGACCACCCATCCCACACATATATCCTGTTAAAGGATCCGGGAAATTAATATCATCGAACCAATAGGCAGAGCCTGAAGTAAGCGGAAACCAGGTTGTTCCGGCATCTGTCGTTTTCAGGATAGTGCCGGCGTCACCAACAGCGTATCCTGTATTTGAATCACTGAAAGTTACCGATTCAAGCCAATATGTGGTTCCGGATAAAACCTGAGACCAGGTAGTGCCGCCATCTGTTGTTTTAACAATGGTTCCGTTGAATCCAACAGCATACCCGTTAAGTGTATCATGGAAGTAAACATCCTCAAGCAAACTTGTTGTGGTTGAAAACTGAGCAGTCCAGGTTGCCCCTGCATTGGAAGTGCGAATAATGGCACCCGCTTCACCAACAGCAAAATAGGTTTGTTCTCCAGCCGAACATATCGACCAAAGACCCATGCCCTGGGGTAAAGGATTTTGCCAGAACCATCCGGTTTGAGCTGTCAGTCTGGTAGTCAGACTGACGAGAAGGATTGATACAATCAATAAAATGTAACGGATTTTCATCAGCGGATTTTAAAAAATGAAAGGAAATAAGGCCTGTAGTGAACAGACAATGTAGTATAAACCTGATTCAGGCTCTTCTGTTCAATTCTGTTTTTTAAACCACATATACCATGCATAGTAGTAATATCTTGGATCCTTCTTTTCACTCATTTTCTCAGCTTCCTGTTTCGTAGTAGGAGCCGGAATCATAAAATCGTCCCCGGGTTTCCAGTTTGCAGGTGTCAATACAGATTCTTTTTCTGAAGCCTGTATAGCAATGAGTGTACGCAGGATCTCTTCAAAATTCCGGCCAGTGCTTGCAGGATAGAAGAAAATTGCCTGCACCTTATTATCCGGGTCGATTATAAAAACCCCGCGAATATCCCTTTTATCATTGTATGATGGATGAATCATCCCATATTTTTTGGAGATTTCCATGTTATCATCTGCAATAATCGCAAAGTCAATCTTTGCCTTTGGATTATTTTTGTATTCAATGTTTTCCAGCGAATTAACCCATTCCAAATGACTATTTAAACCATCAGTAGAAATAACGAGAAGGCTTGTATTCAATTTTTTAAATTCAGTCTGCAGTTTTGCCAGTTCCAGTATTTCAGAAGAGCAAACAGGGGTGAAATCTGCCGGGTGACTAAAGAGTATTTTCCATTTGGCAAAATAGTCACCAGGAAATTCGATATCTCCAATGGTTGATTTTGCTTTAAAACCTGGAGCTTGTTCCCCAATAAGTGGGATTCTTGTGTACTTACCGTCCTGGGCAGATAAAA
>CAYLTH010000051.1:0-3132 GCA_964386485.1 uncultured Bacteroidales bacterium
GAACTGGTTGAACCCATGGATCCTGACAAACGGATCGATATTTCAAAACGGCAAACCAGTGCTGTACTTGAGTTTAAAAAGAACAAAAATCTTCCTCATAATAAATGACCATAACCCAATGATTTTTCTCTTTTACCTTTTATCCGCCGTTGCCATTTTCAGTGCCCTGATGGTCGTCTTTTCGAGAAGTCCGATCAATAGTGTTATCTTTCTTATTGTATGTTTCCTCTCCCTGGCCGGCCATTACATTTTACTGAATGCTCAATTCCTGGCTATTGTCCATATCATCGTGTATACGGGTGCAATCATGGTGCTGTTCCTCTTCGTAATCATGTTATTGAATCTGAATACCTCTGTTGTTCCCGGAAAAAGCTCGCTGACAAGAATCGCTGCGGTTATTTCGGGCGGCCTTCTTTTCCTGGTCATGCTCGCGGCCTTTAAAGATGCTGCTCTGGTCCAACCTGCACATCCATTTAATCCAACCATCGGTCTGGTCAGACAAGCCGGTATGGTTTTATATCAGGACTTTCTCCTGCCTTTTGAAATTACAGCTTTATTGTTCATTAGTGCCATGGTTGGCGCTGTGTTACTCGGTCGGAAAGACCGCAATAATGAATAAGTATGGATAAAATTACAACTGCAATACAACTCATACCGCTTCAGCACTATATCGTTCTGAGTATTACCCTTTTTGCAATTGGGGCACTCGGTGTTTTACTGAGACGAAACACCATTATAATATTGATGTGTATTGAACTCATGCTGAATTCCGTCAACCTTTTGCTGACTGCCTTTTCGGCCTATCATTCCGATCCGGCAGGTCAGGTTTTCGTTTTCTTTATAATGGTGGTGGCTGCTGCCGAAGTGGCTGTTGGCTTATCCTTAATTGTGATGATGAAACGGAATGTAGATTCACTGGATATTAATCTTTTAAGCCGACTGAAATGGTAGAATTCACGCAATTGACATCCCTGTCGCTGTGGGTTCCGGTGTTACCACTCACCGGTTTTCTCCTCATTATTTTATTTTCCCGATTTCTGAAGGGAAGCACGTCCGGGATACTGGCCACAACCCTGACCGGCATCTCCTTTTTATTTAGTTTCCTGCTTTTCCTCAAACAGGGTGCCGGGTCCGGAAACAGCATTGAAATCGAATTTTTTAAATGGCTTGAAGTGGGGAAACTCCGCATTCCGTTTGAGTTTCTGATTGACCCCTTGTCGGTTACCATGATGATGATCATCACCGGTGTCGGATTTCTTATCCATCTCTATTCGATCGGGTATATGAAAGGAGATGAGCGCTTCAACACCTTCTTCGCCTATATGAACCTGTTTACAGCTTCGATGCTTCTACTGGTGATGGGGGCAAATTATCTCATTCTCTTTATTGGCTGGGAAGGCGTGGGCTTATGTTCATATCTCCTGATCGGTTTCTGGTTCAAGAACGAAGCCTATAATAATGCTGCCCGAAAAGCCTTTATTGTAAACCGCATCGGTGACCTGGGTTTTATCATCGGAATTATTTTAGTATTCTTTACTTTCCAGACGCTTACATTTTCTGAAATATTCCCTCAGTTAAGTGGCATGCTGCCCAATAATGCCCTGATCATTACAATTACACTTCTTCTTTTTGTAGGCGCCATCGGAAAAAGCGCACAAATCCCGCTATTTACCTGGTTACCTGATGCCATGGCAGGTCCGACACCGGTCTCAGCCCTTATCCATGCTGCAACCATGGTAACTGCCGGTATTTATATGATTGCCCGTTCTTCTGTTCTGTTTAACCTGGCTCCTTTTACGCTGGATATCATCCTGATTACCGGAATGACCAC
The DNA here is from genome assembly GCA_964386485.1 of uncultured Bacteroidales bacterium. Lineage (GTDB taxonomy): Bacteria > Bacteroidota > Bacteroidia > Bacteroidales > CAIXZF01 > CAIXZF01. The sequence continues at coordinate 1,832 of CAYLTH010000051.1, forward strand.
TGCACTCTTTGCAGCAACCATCGGTCTGTTTCAGAATGATATTAAAAAAGTACTGGCCTACTCCACAGTCAGTCAATTGGGATATATGTTCGTAGCGCTTGGCCTCGGGGTGTATTCTGCTGCCATTTTCCACGTTACAACCCATGCCTTTTTTAAAGCATTGCTTTTTATGGGTGCCGGATCCGTTATTCATGCTCTCCACGGAGAACAGGACATTCGCCGGATGGGCGGCCTTAAATCGAAACTCCCTTACACCTACTTCACTTTCCTGATTGGAACCATTGCCATCAGCGGGTTTCCGCCCTTTTCCGGGTTCTTTTCCAAAGACCAGATCCTGATGGCCGCCTGGGCAAAACATCCGCTGATCTATATACTCGGAATGGCCGGAGCTCTGATGACCTGCTTTTATATGTTTCGTTTGCTATTCCTGGTTTTCCATAATTCCTTCCGGGGAACTGCCCATCAACAGGAACATTTGCATGAATCACCTTTTGTTATGACCATTCCGCTTGTTGTTCTGGCCGTATTGTCCTTTGCCGGCGGTTTTATCAATTTACCGGCTTTGTTTGGCGGAAATCTGGCGTTCAGCCGTTTTCTCGGACCAGCACTGGCAGATGGAGAACTGGCATTCCACCAGATATCGCACACGCAGGAATACCTTTTAATTATGTTTTCCTTTCTTGCGCTCCTCACTATTTTATTGTGGGCAGCACATCTCTATCTGAAACGAAAGAAAGTTCCTTCCGAAGAAAATGTGAAGTTACCTTCACTTCAAAACCTGATTTATCATAAGTATTACATGGATGAAATCTATGATTTCTGCTTTGTTAAACCCTATACCCATATTTCTCTGCTCTTCTCCCGTTTTGTTGAAGACAAAGGAATCAATGCCTTTGTAAACGGCATCGGAACTGTTTTTTCATTCGGGAGTGAACGATTTCGCAAACTCCAGTCCGGAAGCATCAGCTTTTATGTTTTTGCCATGATTATCGGAATTCTGGCTTTTCTGGTCATAAATTTAGTTGTATAGTTATGCTCCATTTCAGTATTATCATATACCCCTTTCTGGCATCTCTGCTCCTGCTGATCGTGAAGCGGTCAAAAGACATGAAAGCCTTGTCCTTCTTCCTTTCTCTGCCCGAACTGTTCATGCTTGTTGTATTATTCTACAAATCAACCCACCTGCCCGCTTTTGCCACAACAACACATCTGGCATGGCTGACCTCCTATGGTGTGGATCTGGTTTTTACTTCCGACGGACTGAGCCTGGTCATGCTCTTTTTAATGGCATTGTGTTTCCC
>CAYLTH010000051.1:3232-16302 GCA_964386485.1 uncultured Bacteroidales bacterium
CCGTGCTCATGAAAATGGGAATTTATGGCATGCTCCGCTGGATGCTGCCGCTGGTCCCGGCAGGGATAGCACACTGGGACGTCCCTGTCATTATACTTTCGCTGACCGGAATGGTGTATGCTTCCTTTATTGCTCTGAAACAGGAACGTTTTAAAACCCTCATCGCATGGTCATCACTCGCCCATGGCGGTTTGATAGGTGCTGCTATTTTTGCGATGAACACCTATTCCATACAAGGTGTCGTATTTCAGAGTTTTGCCCATGCCCTTATCATTACCGGTCTGTTTATCGTAGTCATGATCATCGAAAAACAAAGCAATTCAACACAAATCAGTGATTTGGGCGGAATCCGGTTAAAGGCACCGGTTCTGTCAGGACTCTTCCTGATCATAATGCTCGGATCGGTCGGACTACCCCTCACCAACGGTTTCATAGCTGAATTTCTGATGATACTCGGTTTATATGCCGTGAATCCCTGGATGGCTTTTGGCGGAGGATTAACCCTGATCATGGGAGCAGTCTATATGTTTTATGCATACCAGCGTGTTATCCTGGGAGAAAGCCGGAATCCGGCAATTCAGTTCACCGAAATCAAAACCGGTCAGATTTTTATTCTTGCTGTCATTTCTGTCTTAATTATCCTGACCGGAATCTGGCCCGGCATGATACTCGATGTCAGCAAACAAGCTGTTGAAGAAATTTTTGCACATATCACCCAAATGACTAATTATTAAGCATGTACGCAATCATTGTTACCGGATTACTGGGGATGTTGCTCCTCTATCTTGGCCTCTTTAAAAAACAAAGCCTGCTCATGCCTGTGGGATCTGCCGGACTGGCCCTCATGTTTATTTTCAGTTTGTCTGAATGGAACCATAACCATGCCTGGTTCGGGAATATGATTCTTCTGGATAATCTTTCCATCATGTTCAACAGCGGAATGATCCTCCTGTGTTTCCTGATCTTTCTCATCAGCAGAGAATATTACAAAGATGTGCAGCTTCACGTAGCCGAATATTATGCCTTGTTTGTATTTTCATTGGGAGGAGCCTTCGTAATGACTTCCTACACCAACCTGATCATGCTTTTTCTGGGTCTCGAAATTATTTCAATCCCGCTCTATATCCTGGCCGGATCCAAGAAAAAATCGCTGAGATCCAATGAAGCATCCTTTAAATATTTTCTGCTGGGATCCTTTGCCAGTACCTTCATCTTACTGGGAATAACCCTGGTCTATGGACATACTGCCAGCTTTTTCCTGAGTGATATGCAGGAATTTATCAGTAAAAACCCTCAGTTACCCCTCTCCTTTAAAACGGCAATCCTGTTTATACTGTTCGGAATGGCTTTTAAACTGGCACTCACGCCCTTCCATTTCTGGACACCTGACGTGTATGAAGGCGCTCCCTCTCTGGTTACAGGATACATGGCAACCATCGTCAAACTGGCTTCCTTTGCCGCCTTGTGGAAACTCTTTAGTGCCGGCATCATTCCTGTATTTAAATCCCTGGAAATCATTCTCATTCTGCTTGCAGTTCTTTCGCTGCTTGTCGGGAACCTGACCGCCCTGCGACAGCAGAACTTCAAGCGCTTTATCGCCTATTCCGGGATCGGAAACTCCGGCTTTATATTGATTCTTTTCCTTTGCAATGATCCTGCTGTCGGTAAAATGATCTTCTTTTATCAATTTGTATACTCTTTGGCCATGCTGGTGGCACTTTATGTTTTCTACCATGTAAAAAAATTCAGCAAGGGAGGAGAAAACATCGATATTTTCCAGGGCTTGTGGTACCGCAATCCATGGTTGGCACTGTCGTTGATAATCGCCCTGCTTTCTTTTGCCGGAATCCCGCTGTTTGCAGGCTTCTGGGCAAAATATTTTGTAATTTTTCAAGCCATACAAAGCGGACAATTACTCCTGGCTATCCTTGCAATTGTTCTCAGTCTGGTGGCTGTTTATTACTATTTATCCATCATCAGGCGTATCATTCAGAAGTCTGAAAACGACACTCATCTGAAACCAGACTCACTTTCCTTGTTATCTTTGCTGATTCTGCTGATTTGTGTTGTATTTTTGGGGTTGTTTCCACTGGCCCTGAACTATGTCTGATAAAATACCCTTTCGTAATTATCATTCCCTAACCCGGCTTTGCCTGTTCATGCTGCTTTTGCTGGCAACTACAGGCTTGTATGCACAGTCCGGATTAACAAACACCGCTCCCGTACCAGAACAGCCTTCAACCCAAAATCTAACCTTTACCCCGGGCAACAATTGTATTCTCTGGTTTAAAGCCGATGAATATGATACGGCCAGTCTGAGCCAAATACCAGTTCTTCACGACTTTAGCGGCAATAACCACCACGCTGTTCAACCCACCGGCTCCCGGCAACCCCTCTTTATCCCCAATGGATTCGGCTCCAAACCTGCCATTCGCTTCGATGGAATCGACGACTACCTTAATTCCCAGATAAATGTTAGCGGAAATAAACTAACCGCTTTCTTTATTATTAAGGTTTTGTCGTATACAACTTATAGTGGCTTTATTACCTTATATAACTCAACAGAAACTCAGGATTGGAATACCCCCTCCGCCTTGGTTATCGCTCTTAATGTGCCTAATCCAGGCTTGGGAGGAACAAGGAATTATTATTTCTACGGTTATACCTCAACATTTCTGAACATCAGTTCTATAAATTCAATCATGTTAAAAAATGACTCCACCTTAACATCCTCAAATAAACAAATCTATTCTAAAGCTCCTTCTGCATGGTCGCTTAACAGTACTCATTTAAATATCGGATCCAGGTGGGAAAATAATTCCCCTTTTCGTTTTGGCAATTTTGAATTTGCCGAACTTATTGTTTATGATACAAGTATTTCCTCAGTTCAATGGCAAGAAACATATGATTATTTATACAATAAGTACTCTGCCCCAAAAATATCACTTGGTTCCAATATTTTACAATCTTACTCATTTTGTCCAATAATTTTTTCACTTGATTCAACCTATGCCTCCTATGAGTGGTCTACTGGAGCTACCACCCCGGAAGTTACCATCACTGAACCGGGTTCTTATTGGGTAAAAGTAAAAGACCCGGTTTTTGGTTTTTATTCAAGCGATACAGTTGAAATCAGCATGCCCGGACTGGTCATGTCGGATCTGGTCATGTGCCTGGGCGACAGTATCCCCCTCACAACAGGCTTTACTGCCGGCTACACCTTTAAATGGGTCGATCTGCAAAATGATTCTTTAAGCGGAGATCCGGATTTCCTCTTAACCAAACCCGGAACCTACATGGTGCGGGTTACCGACAGCCTGGGCTGTTCTGTAGCCGATACCTTTTCTGTACTCCCTGACCCGTTTTCAACAGCGGTCCAATTCGGAACAGATACCCTGATGTATTGCGAAGATGATTCGCTATCGGTCCAGTTGCCTGCCGGAACCGGATATCAATACCATTGGAATACCGGGTCAGCTAACCCGGGAATCCGTCTTCAAACCGAAGGCTGGTATGCCCTGACTGTTACCAACAACGCGGGATGCCGTTCGGCAGATTCAGTCTATATCCGTTTTAAAGGTTACAAACCCATTGCCTGGTTTAGTATACAGGATTCAGCCTGTCTCGGAACTCAGATTCTTGTACAGGATTCTTCCTATCTTCATCCCAATGATACTTCCAGTCTGATACATCAGTATGTATGGTCTTATAACCAAACTCCGGTTTCGACTACCAGCACAGCTTCTTTGGCTGTTCAGCAAGCCTTTCAAAACAACATTCATTTGCAAATAGTTACCACTGCAGGTTGTGTTTCCGAAGTAAGCAGATATATATTTGGCGTTCCTGCACCAGATGTTCAGTTTTATACCAATACAGGATGTTCGGGTGTTCCGGTATGTTTCTCAGATCAATCAACCAGCCTGATAAGCCCGATTTCAGTTCGAAACTGGAATTTTGGAGATCCGCAATCCGGCAACAACACATCTGCAGATTCTGCTGTTTGTCATACATACCAGATGAACGGTAGCTTTCAGGCAATTCTTCGTGTTAATAATTTTTTCGGATGCAGTGACAGCCTGATTAAATCCATTAACATTCACCAATCACCTAATGTCGGTTTTATCTATCTGGACTCCTGCTCTTCCGAAACCATTCAGTTTATCGATACGACAACCTATGCGTCCTGGAATCCCTGTTTACAACGCATCTGGAACTGGGGCGACGGTACAAGGGATACTGTTCCAAATCCGGTTCATAAATTTCCGGGACCCGGCTCCTATAATATCAGCCTGGATATCAAATCACTGCAATGCTTAAACCGGTATATACGAACAGTACTAATTAAGCCTGTTCCGCTCTCCCTGTTCAATGCCCAGGATGTCTGCGAAGGTGTACCTGTTGAGTTTACCAACCTGAGTAATGCACCGGGTGATACCATTCTTGAAAGTCAGTGGATTTTTGATTCTCTCGGTTTTTCCTCCTTGACAAATCCAAGCTTCCTTTTTCCGGAACCAGGCAATTTCACTGTAAATCTTTCCGTAACTACTTCATCAAATTGCATCCATGATACAAGTTTTGTAATTCAGGTCTATACACGCCCTTCATCCGGATTTGATTATACGATTATTCCACATGATCCCGAATTTGAAGTGTGTTTTACAAATCAATCGGTAAATGCAACTACCTACCTTTGGAATTTTGGCGACAATCAATTTTCCTCATTGTTCGCTCCCTGCCATTTTTACCCCACTGGTGATACCTTTACCGTTACATTGCATGCTATCAATTCAGCATTATGTGCTGATTCTATCCAGAAGAAACTGTTTGTTGACTCCCCCTTCATGGATTTAATCCTGAAAGAATTCACACTGGAAAACAAAAATGACAAACTACTTTTAAACCTTTCCTTATCTAACAACAGTAATCGTTTCTGGGAAAATTTTTACGTCCAAATTGAACAAGACGGACAACAATTTTTTTGGCTGGAATTGGATACTATCCTTCCTCCCTACTCAGATTTTACAATGGAAAGAGAAATACCCGGCATTCACCTGTTCAATACTACTCACAAATACTACTGTGTCACAACTGGGAATCAAAATATTTTTGAATCTAACATGACTAATAATTCGTTATGCAAATTAAATGTTGTAGTTCCGGAATTGCTATCTTATACAATAGTAGAAAACATAATTACACTTAATTTTATAGTTCCTGATATTGATATTTTTTATTTAAAATTGTATTCTCTTGATGGCAATCTAGTTCAGTCTCATGAATATAATAATATTAAAAGTGGAATAGTTGATTTACAGTATTCTTCATTTGGAATTCAAAGTGGAATCTATATAATAGAGTATTATACCAAGTCATTTATGAGCAACATTAAAATTTTTATTAATTAACCATTCTCCCTTCATCCTCCTATACTTGTAGGTTTCAGTTTTTTTAAAGCCCCATCTTAATAATTAAAAAAATTCACTGTCTAAAATTACTATTCAGCCTAAACTTGATTCCATAAAATATTACCTGAACAATTAATTAGATTTTAATCAATGAATAAACAATAATACAAAAATAAAATTATTTCACTCTAAATTGTAAAAACAAAACACACAATTTATCGCATAATATTTTTTTAATTCGAACAAATCAATCTGCAATTCTATTTTGATTCTTTACGAACAACATATTTCCATACATCTAACTACTTGAATATCTACAAACTAAAGAATATGAACTTAAGTGCAATTGAAAAAACAATACACTTTTCTATGTAGAAAAAAGATACTTTGCACACATTAAATTGTCAGAAATAAAATTTCAATAATCAAAAATTTAATGATCAAAAATGACATTACCAATTATTTGAACGATTATTCTTCATTTAAGAAACGCTTATTCTTTTACACAGTATTGTTTATCTATACAATTTATCATTTATTAACACTTTCGTATTCACCACTAGTATGGCAAGATGAAACCTTTTTTAATTCTATAACTTTAGATTTTATCCAGAACAACACATTCTTTCTAACCTCTTGTCCTCTTTTCTTAAATGGACAAGAGGTAATTTATTATGGTCCGATATTCTTTTTGATCAATTCATGGATTATTGAACTATTTGGGAATAATCCATTTCAAGGCAGACTTCTCGGACTTTTAGCAGGTATCATTTTAATAATTGTTATCCATATACATTTTTCCAAGAAAAAATTACCAAATGCTTTTTTATATTACTTAATAATTATTGCCTTTATTCATGATCCATTTTTTAACTCTAGCCTACATAAAGGGAGAAATGATACCATTGCCCTATTATTCTACTTCTTAGCCGTATTCATATTATTAAATATAAAAAGTGAAAAAATTGCATTTACCAAGCATCTTTTATCAGGTGCTTTATTTGCATTCTCCATATTAACTACTATTCGATTAGTAGTATTTATATTGCCAATATTTATTATATTTTTAATTAAGGCCTATTACAATAAAAAACTCAGGAAAGTATATTTGCAAAGAATATTTATTTGGTTATCAATAATGCTACTGATTTTTTCATTTTGGGTATATTATGCCTTTGGTAACTATAATAATTTTTTGATATACTTTGTAACATTGGCCCAACATTTACCAGCTCATTTAGTTGGCAATTTATTCGTTCCCTATGAAGTGGTCATTTTACTTTTATGTACAGCAGTGGTATGTTTCTCAATATTGTATAATGATATCAAAATATTGACTAATACAAGTTTTGCTTTTAGTCTTGCTTATTTAGCTACATTTTATATATTTATTGGAGATGTTGGACCATATTCTATTTTAGTTATTCCCATATTCTATTTTTTAATAATAGAACTCACCTCATATGGCCACCTAAAATATAAAAAAAACAAATTTATATACTTAAGTATATTTTCATTGCTGATTTTCAATCTGACATGGTTTTACATAAAAGCAGTTGCGATAACAGTCAATAATTCATCTCGAAACTATTCCACTGTAACCAATTTCATAAAACTGCATATCCCACCAAATTCGAAAGTTATTGGAGATGAGATGTATTATTATGCAATTATTAATAATAATTGTAAATTCCAATATATAAACTTACATATTAATGATGTTAGAAAAATCGAGAAATACAGAAGAACAGTTTTTGAATATGAATTTCTTGTTTTATCTAATCGCTTAGCTAATTCAAATCCAAATCTACTTAAGCTATATACTGACAACCAGAGACTTGAAGTTGTTGGAGAACTTAAATCAAACAACTCCCTTTTACTAAATTTCTTTTCTCAATTTGGGATATATGATTTCTCTAAGGAGGGATATAATGGCAAAATTTATCAGCGCATAGAAATTAATAACTAATCTTATCTTAAAAATTGAATAAACAAAAAACCCCATTTACTATTTTACTTATTATAAAAATAACTAACATTTAACATTTGTATTTGCATTAACCTAAATAAATAAGATTGAATTAATTCATTAACAATTGATCATTAAACGAATTAATACAAAGTAAAATATTACTTATTAGTAATATGCAATGCAATCATACTCTTTCATAACGACCTTATACCCATGTTCAATAAAAATTGACATCAGTTCAAGGAACTGATCATTAGTCATAATTTTATCGCTCAGACCATGTTCAAATGAAATAATTTTGGGTTTAAACATTGAGAAGTCCCACATCTTCAGTATAGCATAATCGAAACCTTCAGTATCAATTTGAAGCAAATCAATGTTTTTAATGTTATAATCCTGAAAGAGAGTTTCGAGGGTTATGGCATCTACATCTTCAGCAATAATGTGATCCGAAGAAGTGTTTGATTTTTTATGATGAAGATTATCAAGAGAAGCAATGCCCTTTGTCCATTCAGGCAGGTTGGGGATCTCCGGATTGACCCGGTACATTTTTACTTTTGTATTTTCATGATAAATAGCAACATTTGCCAAAGCAATTTGCTGGTTATTGGAATATTTAGCAGTCAGTTCTTTAAAATAAGACCCGATAGGTTCAACAATTAGCCCTTTGAGATTTCGTCTTTTAATTAACTCACACAAAGGATCATGTGTAATACCATCATTTCCACCTATTTGCAAAAAGAAAAAATCAGGATGAATGTATTTAGCAACCAGATATTCCAAAGGCTGGTCAAAGGAAATAATATCCAGTCGGTTATTAATTGAACGTAGTAATTTTAAAATGTATTGCTTTATCATGGCATGGTTAATTGGAAACCCGGAATAAAATTTCTTCATAATCGGCAATTGCCTGAGTTCGACTAAATTTATTTAACGCTTTGCTTGTCAAACTTTTATGATATAGATAAAGCTCATCATCAAGAATATACCGTTTTAGTGCAGAGTAAATACCATCTAAATCAGGCCTGCCATTTTGCAGGGGAACCAATATTCCGGCTTTCTCTCCATTTCCTGCATCCAGTGTTGTTGATATCTCACCATGATCTGAGACCACCGAGGGTTTTCCACAAAATAAATATTCAACAACACTGAACGTAAAATTTTCAGTTTGAGCATAAGTCGGTAAAACCCCAATATCTATACTATTGATCCAGTCAATGTTGTTAGCTACGAACCCGACAAAATGTATTGACAGATTTTTCTTATAATCGGATTTAAGTGTATCCAGATACTCACTTTTTCCAATAGCCAAAAAATGAATTAATGGGTACTCTTTTTGTAATTTTTCAAAAGCACCTATGGCCTCCTTCCACCCCTTTTCAGGAACACCTCGTGCAATCATGCCAATAACAAGTGCATTTTCTGGTATAGAAGCCAATTTACGTATATTAAGCCTATCTATTAAAGGTTGATTCGCATCAAAACCATGCAATATTTTTTTAACTACTTGCAAATTAGTTAGATTACGATACTGGTTTAAAATTTCGATATTACAATCGCTCTTGTATACAATGGCTGAAGCTGTACGGAATACTTTTTCGTATCTTACAATCTCATTTTGAGGTATTGCATAAAACTCGCTTATATCATAGGAGCCATGAATTGACAATATCAATGGAATCTTTTTACCAATTACGTCAACAATTATATTATCTGAAAATTTATCAAAGCTAATAATTACATCAATCTTATGCTTCTTTACAATATGTTTCAGATAGATATTCCGCCAGACAATCCAATAATTTTTGGAACTATGAAATATTTTAAAAAGAGAATTCCATTTCCAGACCAGGTAATCGATTATACGACAATTTTGTACACTTTCAATTTTTACACTATCCAGTACCCAATGAACAGACTGATAATCTGATGAATACGGGTAATGATCAAATATAACAACATTATGCTTCTTCGCTAAACCCTTTGCCAGATGCGCCATATAGGTTGTCACTCCGCCGAGACCCATGTTGTTAATAGAGAGTAGAATATTCATTGGATGGAGTTACATTTTTATATAATTCTTTAAAATTTCTTTCCAAGGTGTACTTTGAAAAGAAATATCAAATTTTTGAACAGATTTCCTCATCATCTCCGGAGAAAAATCAGCGTAATTTAGCATTAATTCCTTTGCCTTGCTGACAAAATTTTCAACATTATAAGCCTCAACCAGATAGCCGTTGTCAGCATTTATTATTTCACTGACACCTCCGCAATCAAATGCAAGAACTGGTTTTCCCATAGCAATGGCTTCAGCAGTAACAATTGAGAATGATTCTTCAAACGAAATTAACAGGCAGGCATCTGCAGCATCCAGATAATCAACATATAAGGCATGTGAACACTGGCCTGTAAAAAATATTTTATCCTCAATACCATGGGTCCTGGCATATTCTTTGGCCATTATAGCCGCAGTCGAATTTTCATCCGACCCAATCCACAATAAGAAAATGTCTTTACCGGAGGCCTCCATTATTTTTTGCCCTATCTGTATAAACCGTAATGGGTCCTTATTATAATTAAAATATGTTGAGGACATCATCCACACAAAAGTATTATCATTTATTCCGAGCTGTCGGCGTAAATTGTCCCGGCTATTAACCCGGGGAATCAGATTTGAAAGCAAAACAGGAGGATATACAATGTGTGATTCAGGATTCGCACAAATAAGCCGGAAGGTTTCTGCCTGTATACCAGACGATGAGACAATGCACAAAGCATTCTTTATTCTACTTTCAATAGTTTTAAAATCAAATGCATACAGGTAGTGATGCAAGGAGTGCCCATGTAAAATATAGGAAGAGGGTCTGTTGAAAAAATAGCTATAATGGTCAGGCAGAGTCAGAAAATTTATATAAATTAAATCCGGGGAGTGCCTTTCAAGGATCGTTGAAAACAATGTTGCGGAAGGATGATGCCCATGATTATTGAATAAGCGGTATTTAACTTTTGTAATAAAATTCCTTGTAATAAGATAGGATTCTTCAGAAAAATAAGCGTGACATTGAATTCCATGCAAATTATTATAGTCGTCATACTTTGTCAGCACCACAACTCTGAATTCAAGTGGATCGAGTGTATTTATTAAACGAAAAAGACAATGCTCAGAGCCTGAATTCATTCCACCGCTAACAAACAAGATTGTCTTCATTTTAATAAAATATAATGCTCAAATATTTCACCTAAACTATAATTGAACTCGCAATGTATTAACAATCAATAGATTTTGCAATAATTTCACAATATAAAAGCTTCGTTGTTTTTAAAAAATGCTCCATTTCTACAAAATTCATCCAATCCTTCAGGATTAATCGGTTTCGGATCACATAATTATATTGATATTCCGGATTAAGCGAGTTCAATTTGCACATACAATTCAATGTTTCCTCCAAAAACTCCGGCAAATTAGCCTCGAAACTCAGGATACGAATCGGATGGCTCAATCGGCTAAGTACCCTCCACTCATTCCCTTCCACATCAATTTTGATAAAATCCGGCACTCCATAGGTATCAATCAGATTATCAATTGTTATCGTTTCAACACTATAGGATCTCCGGAACGTCCGACTCGTTTCAAACCGGTCGTTTACCGGGTGTTCGACGATCGATTTCCATTTTGAATTAATTGTATTGAGCACATTGCCCTCCTCAAGCACAAATAATTCCTCTTTCCCAACTTCATCAGACACAGCCTTATTGATTAATACGACTCTTTTATTCGTCTGAAAACGGGTTGATAAAACATTGAAACAATAGCTATCTGGTTCTAAAACAACAACTTTTGCTCCGGTTTGCTGAAATACATCCGTCTTATGACCCTTGTTTGCACCCAGATCAAAAATTAATTTCGCAGACGAAATACCAATTGATTTATATAAATTTTTGTCTGGTAAAAAATCCTCATTGTTCTTTCTATACAGCTTGTTTACATAGACCGTTTTAAAAGGTGCAAAGAATTTACTGTTAAAAATATAGGTTAGGGGTTGTATCTTCATAGAAATCAGGGGTCTGTATATTTTCAGGCTAGGATTCTATTCTTGTGTTCATCAATGAGTTGACATACACCCAAATCCCATTTTCCTTCTTAAAGGCATATTGTTTCAAAATTTTCCAGGTTGTAAACTCACCGATGACAGAAGCATGAACCGGATTGTTATAGATCAGGAAGGCAGGGCGTGGTTTACATTGGAGAGATTTCTCAATGTTTTGTAGTACGGCTCTTAAAACAACCGGCCCAAAAGGATTGAAAAAATAAAAACAGGTAATGTCATCCAGATCAGTGTATTCAGCGGCATTCCCGTATATAACCTGAATTTTTACAGGATGAACTGATTTTAGGTTTTGGAGAGCAATATTGAAAACTGATTTTGAAAATTCAATTCCGCGTATTTGACGAAAGGGGTAATTTGCACTAATCATCAGGGCATATCCTTTGCCACAACCAAAATCAATGAAAATATCCTCATTTGTAATCGTTAATTCGCTCAAAACTGTCGTTAGCGGTTTTTTTGCTGTTGCCTCATAGCGTGTGGGTTCAAGTTCAGCAGGAATTTCCAACTCATTGGCATACACCATCCTGCTAATATCAACTCCTTTGATTTTGTCTTTAATAAGCTGATAATAGAAATGCCAGTAGCTGGGTTTTGTCAGCAGATTTATGATATATTGGACGATTTTCTTACGCTGAAACATGAACCTTATGATGAATTAGGTTAGTAGCCTGACTAAGACCTGCCAAATTTCGTATCTTTTTTGGTGGAAAACACTCTTGTAATCGCAAATTTCGACTTTTTCGGGATCAAACTCGCTTTTAAAACGGTTTACTCCGGCTGAATAATCATCCTTCAAGGTGATGGTACCCAGAAAATATTTCTCAAATCCCCGATTCTGATAATGCTTAATCAGCTCCCAATGCAGGAATGCTCCCGCTCCTGAATTTGTTTTCAGGGTACCCCCAAATGAATAATAAACGGTTTTCCCATAAAAAGTATTCAGGGCTCCGGCAAGATAGGTATCACCCTCCCTGACAAAAAACAACTCCGCCAGATTCTGCTTTTTCAAATGGTGGTAAAAGCGTTCCAGATAGTTCAGATCCGGTCCTTTGAGAGTCTGATTCTGATAGGTTGCAATGATGAGGTCCTTAAATGCATCAATATTATCCTCTTGTACAAACTGCAAATTCAGCTTTTCTGCGGTTCGGATTTTACGCTGATGATGCGATTGGATGCGATTGCGGATATCCTGAATAGTTTGCTTCAGATCAATATAGGTATTCAAAAAATCCTGCTGCAGAAACTTCGGACAGACGGGATAAAAAAGCTGTCGATCCGGATGATCGTACATTCCCTTGGTGCGGAAATACACAACCTTCTTTTTTTGGATGTATTGATACACCAAATCCGAAAGTTCCTGAATATACCCGGATATAGGACTGGAAGGCTCCCTGACCAGGGCTTCCCCGATCATAATCATGTGCCGGCTCAGAAATTTCCCCACTAAAGGAATCCTGGTATTCTCATAAAAGTAAACCTTTACACCCGCTGCAATTTCTCCATTTTCCCAGAGTTCAAAATACAAAGGCACTTCCTTAAAATATTGCTGCAATTCATCCAAATGTGTAGATTGCACCAGGCTGC
>CAYLTH010000051.1:16402-18927 GCA_964386485.1 uncultured Bacteroidales bacterium
ACTTCCTTAAAATATTGCTGCAATTCATCCAAATGTGTAGATTGCACCAGGCTGCCATTCGCTTTTGCCAGCACATTCCACCGATTCATGTCGCTTGGAACTCCCTCCGAAACTACTTTCGTCAACTCCTTTGAATTCATAGAAAATGGCTGTTAATATTCTTCCTCCCTGTCCTAAAACACAGTAAAGATATAGTTATTTCTCGTCACGCGTCACGCGTCACGCGTCACACCTCCATCAGCTTCCATTTCCCCTTCCTGAACCACCAGCCGGCTATCAGGGCCAAAAGGCTTTCAGCAATAACAATGGCAATAAAAACACCTTGTTGCTCCATCTTAAGGCTTATGGCAAGAAACCAGGCCAGGGGAATTTCAATCATCCAGAAACACAGGAAATTTATCTTAGTTGGAGTAACGGTATCGCCGGCACCATTGATGGCATTCATCATGACCATGCCAAGTCCATAGAAAATAAAGCCAATGCTTATAATACGCAACGCCACAATACCCTGTGCAATGATTGCGATATCATTTGTGAAAATCCGGATAAAGATTTCGGGATACAGGATAAAGAATAAACTCACGATCCCGAGTAAAACCATGGTGGCTTTGCCGGCTGCCCAGACAGCCCGCTCGGCGCGATCCGGTTTTCCGGCCCCCAGGTTTTGTCCGACCAGGGTAGCCGCAGCATTGCTGAGCCCCCAGGATGGCAAGAGGGAGAAGATAATGAGACGGATCGCAATGGTATAAGCGGCCAATACTTCACTTCCGAAAATAGAGATAATGCGCATTAAGCCGATCCAGCTCGAGGTGGCAATAAGGTTTTGCCCGATACTGCCCAATGACAGTTTTATCAGACTGCCGATAACCGGAAACTCCGGCCTGAGTAACTTCAAGCGAAAATGGATGATGCTTTTCCCCGAAAACAAAAGGTAAATCTGGTATATTACCGCAATACCCCTGCCAGTTGTTGTGGCAATGGCGGCACCGGTAACTCCCATGGCCGGAATCGGTCCTAAACCGAAAATCAGAATCGGATCGAGAACGATGTTGATGCAATTGGCCAAAAAGAGAACCCGCATGGCAATAACCGCATTGCCTGCACTTCTGAAAATCGCATTGATAATAAACAGCCACATGATCACCAGGTTGGACCCAAGCATGATGGCTGTAAAAGAATGGAGATTGTTGACAATGTTGTCATTGGCCCCCATCAGCTCCAGTATTTCTTTGGTGTAAATTACCCCCGGAATGGCAATGGCAATTGAAACGAAAAACCCGGTCAAAATCGCCTGAAAACCGATGGAAGCTGCCTTTTGAGGTTCCTTTTCACCAATCCGGCGCGAAACCATGGCCGTGGTAGCGGTGGCCAGACCGAAACCCAGTGCATAAACCAGGGTCATCAGCGATTCGGTTATGCCTACTGTGGCAATGGCGTCGGCCCCCAGTTTGGAAACGAAAAAGATGTCGACAATCGCGAAGACCGATTCCATGATCATCTCCAGAACCATCGGGACAGCCAGCAGCCACATGGCCTTTTTCAGCGGAATTTCAGTATAGTCGAAATCCTGTCCCCGGATCGCTTCGCGGATTTTTTGATAATAATATTTAATTTTTTGAGCGTATGTTTGTCTATTGTTGTCGTTTGAATTGTGTATGTTGTTTTGCATGGGATAGTCGTGTTAAAGTTCTGAGATGTCGATGATTTCTTAGTAATAGCGGGTTGACCGCAGTGGGCTGCAGATTAATCTGATCTGCCGGGATGACCGTGCAAAAGAATGTTTTCATAATTTTTTTGGTTTAAAGTGATTATAATGACTTTTAGCGCGGTGACTGCCGCGCTGTAAATATTCAAATTGAATGGATTTGCGGATCAGTCTCCGGATGGAGCTAAGAAGTCGGGTTTACAAATAAAGTGACTACACTGTTCATAAAATTCTCCGCAATTGAGTCAGCAAAACTATATCAATATCGAACCAAAGTCAATACCAAAGATGTTAAAAAATGCTAAACCCCGCCATTTTCCTGCTCAAGAGCCTGAAAACGCGGGGTTCGCTTTGATGTTTAACCTTATCTGGTAGTGAAGGTGACGCTATCAGTGTTTACCAGAAAAAAACACCGGATCACATATTTTTAACCTTTGGTTTTTTCTTGAATTGTGGATTCAGCGGGTGATGTTCCATGCCATTCGGCATTTCGGATTTAATATCTTTCTTATCCGGTTGAATAACATTTGGCCAGGCCCAGGGGTTCGCGATGGTTTGCATGGGCTCATGGGGCATTTTAGCGGATACAAAATATTTGGGACTATAAACAATTTCCTGTGCATTACCGGTGGAGGCAAAAAATCCACCTGTGAGAAGGATCGCTGCAATTGCAATTTTTGTTTTCATGGCTGATAAATTTTGGATGATATATTGATTTCTAATTTCTGATCCAAAAATAATTCAACCTACAGGGGGATTCAAAATGTAATCGACGTACAGGCGCGGAATAGCGTCAGCAACAGCTTATAAGGGGTTAAGC
>CAYLTH010000051.1:19027-20538 GCA_964386485.1 uncultured Bacteroidales bacterium
TGAAAAATAAGCAGATCACTCTTCAGTTTGGCTGCCTTATCGGTTAAACGGGCTTTTGCATAGCCATCCGGATTCTCCTCCGGTGTATCCATATAGCGTTCTCCATACATGGCTTCATAGTATTTCCAGTCGGTAACCGGACCACCGGCACAGGCAGCTCTAAATTCATCCGGGTATCGGGTAAGCAGCGAAATGACCAAAAATCCGCCATAACTCCAGCCATCGAGACCAATCCGGCTTCCATCAACATAGGGTAATGATTTGAGGTAGTTCACACCTGTCATCTGATCATCCGTTTCAAGATCTCCCAACTTCCTGTGTATGCAACTCATGAACTCAAATCCACGGTTATCGGTGGCGCGGTTATCAAGCGTAAATACCAGATAACCCTGAGCTGCCATGTAATTCAGGTAAAGTCCGGCACTGTATAGCCATGCATATTTTACAAGCTGACTGTGCGGCCCCCCGTAAACATAAATAAATACAGGATATTTCTTTGCAGGATCGAAGCCGGCTGGTTTAATAAGGCGTCCATACAGAGGTATTCCGTCGGCAGTTTTTAACTCAATCAGTTCGGTTGTACCCATCGCATAATCCTTCAGTGGATTTTCGCTTTCAAGAATTGTGAAGAGTTTTTTGGAAGCAATCGTGTTCATGGTATACATATTCGGGATCTCCGGATTGTTCACCTGATCAATAAACAGGTTTCCTTTGGCATTGAAAAATCCACGATGCTGACCTTTTACAGAGCTCAGTAATTTCAGATTTCCGGAATTGAGTTCCACTGAATACAGATGTTTTTCAAGCGGATGTTCCTTTGATGCCGTAATAAACACTCTTGATTCATCCTCCGAAATGCTGACCAGATCATTTACTTCCCAGTTTCCCTTTGTAAGCTGGCGGATCATTTTCCCATTCAGATCATAGAGATACAGGTGATTCCATCCGTCGCGCTCACTGCTCCAGATAAATTTTTCGGGTTGGTTTTTCAGGAAAACTGCCGGTTTAGAGGGTTCAACCCAACGATCATTTTTTTCTTCAAACAAAATCTTTACAAAATCACCCGTAACGGCATCATACTGTTTGAGTTTCATATGATTCTGAGCCCGGTTCAGCTCGGCAATCAGGATATATTTTTCATCCGGACTCCAGCTAATATTGGTCAGGTATTGATCTTCCGGAGTTTTGAGAAAGATAATTTTCCCTTTCGATAAATTGCAAATACCAAGCTGTACTTTATGAATCGGCTGTCCTGCCATGGGATATTTCGTATTCTGTAAGGTGGCAATCTGGCCGCTAATTTCCACCAGGGGATAATCAGCAACCATACTTTCATCCATGCGGTAAAAGGCGAGAAGATTTCCTTTTGGTGACCAGAATGTCCCCTTTTCTATCCCCCATTCATTGCGGTGTACCCGTTCAGAGCCACTCAGAATGTTTTTATCTTTATCATTGGACATGGGGACTTCATTCCCGTTTACTGAAACATAGAGATTATTTTCGCGGGTATA
>CAYLTH010000051.1:20638-21810 GCA_964386485.1 uncultured Bacteroidales bacterium
CCGAGAGTCAGGCAACGAATGGGGATTAAAGTATATGTTGATGCCGATGCCGATGATCGTCTGATCCGTATTATTCACCGCGATACCGTTGAACGCGGACGATCGTATCAGCAGGTTCTGGAGCATTATGAGCAGTATGTTAAACCGATGCATCTTCAGTTTATCGAGCCCACAAAACGCTATGCCGATATCATTGTTCCACAGGGAGGTGCCAATCATGTGGCAATCGATGTGATGACTTCCCGGATTCGCGACAATATCTGATGTAACACTATTATGGTCTTCCTCCTGGGTAAGCACTTTGATTTTCCCGATCCGGCATTGGCGGATGATGATGGATTGCTGGCTGTTGGCGGGAATCTCAGCAAGGGCCGTTTAATACGGGCATACAGCGAAGGGATTTTCCCCTGGTATTCCTCCGAAGACCCTATTCTGTGGTGGAGTCCGGATCCCCGGTTTGTTTTGTTTCCGGAAAAATTTAAACGCAGCAAAAGCCTGCAACAACGGGTACGCCGAAACGACTATGAAATCCGGTATAATTCGGATTTTGATGCCGTCATCACTGCCTGTTCAGCCGTTGACAGGCCGGATCAGGGAGGTACCTGGATTACCGGTGAAATGAAACAAGCCTACAACCGGCTTCATAAATCAGGATATGCTCATTCGATAGAGGTCTGGATGAAGGGTGAACTGGTTGGTGGATTGTATGGTGTTGGATTTGGAAAAGCATTTTTTGGAGAATCGATGTTTCATACCGTTCGGGATGCATCCAAAATTGCTATCTGGTTTCTGGTTGAAAAATGCCTGGAGTTAGGAATTCACTTTATTGATTCACAGGTAAAAACTGAGCATCTGATCCGTCTGGGTGCTGAAGAAATACCCCGGCCGGATTATTTAAACTGCTTAAAAAAAGCGCTGGAAGCGAATCAGCAGCCTTACACCCTGACCTGAAATCCTCCGGGTATGGCGTCAATAAGTTTTTTGGCATATGCAGTCTTCGGATTCCTGTAAAGTTCATCCGCTTCTCCCGATTCAACAATATTTCCACCCTCCATAACAATGATTCGGTCCGACATAAATTTAACCACCGCAAGATCATGTGAAATAAAAATATAGGTGAACTTAAATTCCTGTTTCAGATTATTCAAAAGATTGAGAACCTGAGCCTGATG
>CAYLTH010000052.1:0-3170 GCA_964386485.1 uncultured Bacteroidales bacterium
ACCCGTAATGGAATAACGATACTATCGCCGGGTGTGGCAAACAGGGTATCAATCCTGAATTCAACAGGCAAGGCTGTTACCAAAGAAGGAAGCCAGACAAACAGCAGTAAATAGAGATATTTCTTCATGACGGGTAATTTGAAAATGCGATAAATAAAATACGGTTTGGGTTATCGTGTAAGAATCATCGTTCTGGTCTGACGGTAATCCCGGGTTACTCCCCTGAATGTAAAGCGGTATAGGTAGATTCCGGGTTTCAGGTTTGTTATCTCGAGTGGCTGGTAATGGGCGCCTGCCTCAAAAATGGCTTCGGGTAAGCCTTGAACCGTTTCACCTAATATCGAGAGAATATCAATTTTTACACGTCCCGCTTCCGGCAAAATGAATGGGATTTCTGTATGTCCTGAAAATGGATTAGGCTGGTTTTGACCCAGGTATACATCGTCCGGTTTTTCTGTTTCTGTCCGGATTCTTGGAATTCTCAGCACTTCATTGTATCGGATCCGGGCATCGGCATCCGCCAGCTCGGCATCATCAACCAGTGTAAAATAGGATTCCTCATTCTGTGATAAGTTCGTTGGAGTAATCCATAAGGTAATGAAGGTATCCCCGGTTTTCAGGGAGTAACCACCTGCATCGCACCAGGCAAGACGAACTACTCCGTGATCAATATTGCTGACCAGGCCCTCCAGTGGACTTGTTATTTCATCAATACGCAGATCGGCAGGATTATAAGCAAGGGAAAGCGTAAGGGCTCCCAGATTCATATCCGATGTAACCCGCACAGGTACCGGAATCCGGCTGCGCTCAGTGGCCACAACAAAATCATCGGATTTCAGCCATACAGAAGGTTCTGCCTTCAGACCCGGGTTGTAGGAACCATTGACATCCCCTATCGATAATGCAAGGAGGTTTATTACCGAAGCCGGACCCTGGTGGTAGAAAAGCCTGTTCTCCACAACCCAGTTTCCTGCCGGGAATGTCGAAATATTACCCGCTGTACGATGTAAAATCAACAAAGCATCCGCTGCGCTCAGGAAGTTGGTTGCATTGACATCTGCTGACTTCAGTTTCAATCCGCTCATGATTTGTGAACCGGTAATGTGCCGGGCAACAAGCAAAGCATCCGTGGCATTTATCCCTCCTGCCGGTTCGGAGGAGGTTCCGGTAAGAGTATTATAATATACCGGTAACAAGGGGAACAGAAAATGTCCGGTTTCATCCGTAGATGTACTGTCTGTCAGGATGGATTCACTATTTTTCCGGAGTATCGTGCTCTGTGGCAAAGGAGTCTGGAATGCATTGTTGTAGGTGAGTTGTCCGCTAACCGGGAAACGTGGGGTAACATTCAGTACGATATAATCTTTCCCGGTACACCCGTTGGATGAGGTTACTTCAACCGTATAGGTTTCACTTTGATTAATAAATACCAGAACATCAGAACTATCCGGGTTATCAATACCCGTTACAGGTGTCCATTGATAGGTATACGGACCGGGTGCTGTGGTTACAGTAGCATGAAGATAGGTGCTGTCCCAACCCACGATCGAAAGGTTGTTCCCAACATTTACATCCGGACTCGGGTTCACCGAAATAAAAATCGCATCGGAGCCAACACAACCATATCCATTGTCGATTTCAAGCTCATAAGTACCGGCCTGATATTCATAAATAGATTCAATAACAGGAGAAGGTTCTTCTGAATAATATCCTGAAGGACCAGTCCAGGTATATTTATTGATATCGGCATCCATCTGAACCCGGATATTCGGTCGTATATTTTGTATATACCCATATCCGTAATTACATAAATCTCCACAGGAAGAACAATTGTAACTTATCACAGATCGGTAAAAGTAGGAATATTGATAATCCGGAGCTGATCCGAATTCCACGTTATTATGGCATATCTGAACAATCATATGTTGCAGGCCATTCCAGTAAACCGAGGTATCAAATTGCAGAATATTCCATCCGTTAACCGGCGTAACTGAAGCAGCATAAAATACCTGAGTAAGCGTATTCTGGTAAATCATGGAACTTGTACTATAATAATCAATAAACCCGATACTGATGGTATAGTCATTCAAGGGAACACCATCTGTATTCGCCAGATTGAAAGCAATGGAATTCAGCATTCCGCGTTTCAACCCAGCCTGATTGAGTTCGTACCGGTCATAAAAATACTGTGCCCTGCGGTTGGAGGTTCCGGTACTCATCGGATTTCCATCCTGTGCTGTTGTAAAATCTGTTCCATAACCAATTACGGCAGTTTTAGGATAAAGCGGCAGGGCATTCAGAACCTGTGCCTGTAATTGCATGCTTTTCCCGGAACAGGCAAAGGTGTCATTCCCGGCATAAACGAGGGGGGCATCAACCATGCCAAGCAGCAGAGTATCGTATGAAAAACAACCGCTTATATCGGTGACCGTTACACTATACATGCCGGGTTCCGTAGCAGTAATGGAGGATGTTACAGCTCCTGTGTTCCACATGTATTCTTTGAAGTAGCCGGGATTCAGAAGATAGGACCCTCCGGTACAAAAAGCAGTATCATTCCCCAGATCAGCCAACAGATAAGTGTTGGAAACCAGCATGTTTATGTGTATAATCAATTCAGGATAATCCGGATCATTGGAGTAAACATTGAGCTGGGTTGAATAAACACCACTGCTCATCCCAATCCGGCTGAATAACAAGGAAACACTGCTTTGTGTGCCGGGCTGAACCGTCAGTTCTGTTTCAGGCACTGTAAGCCATTCGAGATCCGGATCACCTGTGATGCTTACAATCAGCGGAAGATTTCCGGTGTTATCAATCAGAATTGCATCTGATGCTGTATTTACACAAGCCAGAATCCTGTTAAAAAGATTGTTGTTAAGCTGTATCCCGGGTTTTCCCGGTGAACTCCCGGTGATGCAATGATGGAGCATTCCGGCATTGGTGGCAAAATGAAGGGTATCAGAAAAGCTTCCTGCCGTGAGGGGAGTAAATGTTACCCTTACCCATTTGTTGTTGAATGGAGCCACGGTGATGGGAGCAGATTCAGGAATAAAAAGCGAAGAATTTGTTGTTAATGAGTTAATTATCAATTCACTACATCCTTCATTGACAAGCAAGATGCTGTCGGTTTTATCCTCATTTACATATACAGATCCAAATGCATGACA
>CAYLTH010000052.1:3270-9909 GCA_964386485.1 uncultured Bacteroidales bacterium
AATGTTACGGCAACATGCACCCATTGATTGTAGCTAAACTGAGCTTCCAATGAGAAATATTCACTGTTTGTTGCCGATGCATAGGCATTGATCATTCCGGATGAAATGGAAATATCAAGTCCGTAATTCAGGAAAAATAACTTCTGGTAATTGGTATAAGCCGCACTTTCTGCATTGACCCATAATGATACGGTTGCATACGGAACAAACAAATTGTCTCCGACCTGTGCTTCATTATCATAGACAAGGGATTCAATCCCGGTGAATAAGCGCGCCGTACTGTCATTATCTTCCAGACCTCGTGTGGGCATTGTCCCATAATTGGTTAAATGACGGTTATTTCCGCTGTAATCATTCACATCTCCGCGGAAAGGATAATAAAGGAGTAAACCATCATACTGAACCGGGTCGAAGGTCCAGTTTAATGTGGTATCCCCGGTATTTTGCAAATCAAGTTGAATATCCACAATATCGCCGCAGGAGGCTTCCAGCAGGATACTGTCCGGACTATGGTGCAGCAGTGGTGCCAGTCCACTGTTACCTGTCAGGAAAATCTGCAGGGATTCTGCCGAAGTAAATACCTCCAGGGTATCTGCATAATATCCTGCTGAAGGCGGATTAAATTGAATTCCGACAATGGCTGTATCTCCCGGTAACACACTCAGGGGAGTAAAACCGGCATTGAATGCCGGGGTTTGGGTCTGCATACTGCTGATTTCCAGTGTGTCGCAACCCGAATTTATAAGCATTAAAGGCAATAGTGTTGTTGAGGTAGCCATCTGATAACCAAAACTCAGGCTGTCAGTATTCGTTGTACAATGGGGTTCTCCCTGATAATCAACAACAACAGGAACCTGAATAACCGGCTGTAAAGGATTTCCGGTTTGAATATTCAAAAAGGATACGTTTTGCCCCAATTCCAGATTGGTATTCGTGAATGTAAGCGACAAACTCACACTGCTGTCCGGTTCAAGTGACCCCGATTGGGCATTATTACCAAACCCGGGAGTTGTAGTAACGCCGGTTACCTTAAAGTTATCAATATACCCGTATACATAACTATAATATCCATAACGACTCAGGCCAATCCGAAAACGCAGAATATCACCCTCAGAAACATCATTCAATTGGAATGAACGATGTACATAATTGTAATTATTACAGCTTAAAGAATACCTGTTAACCCAGTCTCCACCATTCTTTGATACATAAATATTCAGATAATCATAACCATACCAGCTGCAGGAAAGGTAGTGAATGAAATCAGCCGAGACAACAACATTTCCGGGATCTGTTACCTGAAGGGGCTTTATCAGATCAATCGAATGATTATAATTTCCTGAATAACTTTGAAAAAAATACATAGCATGCTCACTTTGATATCCATTTCCCGAAATCATCCATGCCGTGGATTCAGTAGTCCAATTCCCCAGTCCGCTCTCAAAGTCATCCAGAAAAAACAATGAATCACCTGAAACTTCATACCCGGCAGCAATACCACCATTGTTGCTGAGTGTAACCGAGGCCGTTAGCGGAATATCACAGGCTGTGGATACCAGAAATACAGTATCCGGACTATAAACAAAGTTCGGTGCCGGCAATCCGGTTCCTTCCAGAGCGACCTCAACATTTCCTGCATTGCTGCTGATGTGAAGGGTATCCCGGATTAATCCCACTGAACCCGGATTAAAAACAACAAACAGGGTGTCGGACCCGAAAGGTGTAATGGTCAGAGAATCTACTTCTATACTAAAATCCGGTTTCTGATTCAGGAACTGTGTAATAAACAGCGTATCACATCCAGGGTTTTGTATGATCAGGGTATCCTGTGATTCAAGTCCTGTCATCAGGGAATCCATATTCATAATCAGAGGATTAACCTGGATTTCAGGTGATCCCTGTAAGGTGATATCGATGAGATGGTTAAGAAATGGAATAGCCGGCGCATTGGTTTCAATAGAAATTTTTGATTGATGAAATCCTGAAGTTAAACCGGCAACCTGAATATTCACATCAATCTGAGTCGAATCGCCCGGATTAATAATTCCTTCCTTCGGTGTAAATTCCGGAGACTTGATAAGCGGTATTCCGGATGAAACCCGCTCTGCACCTGCCATGATTGCATGGAGAGCATGGGAAGTCTGATCATTCACAACTGTTCCGCTATCTTCATTCAGATTATAATACGCTCTTAGCCCGGGTAGGGAAGAAGATACCGACTGATTGTAAAAATGTGCAATCTGATCCCTGCTTCGGGTGGTTTCCCAAAAACGCACTTCATCAATTTTTCCCTTATACAAATTGGCAGATTCTCCTGTTTTACCAATGCGTAATCCGGCTTCCTTTGTTGTTTCATAGTATAAATAGGCTGACTGTACCAGTGCACCGTTGAAATAGATCCAGATACTGTCGACATCATGGTTCCAGCTTACAGCAACATGATTCCAGCTTCCGCGTGGAAGATAATTCGTGATGCTGAAATACTGGTAATTCCCATTGCTGTCGCCGGCCATAAGCTCAAAATAATCATAATAATACCGGAAATCAAACCCTGCACCTTGTGAGGTGAAATTGTTAACAGACAACGATAACAAGGACATATTTTCCCAATAATTCGTGTACTCCTGGGTAAACCAGAACTCAATGGTTCCTTGCGCGGGAATAGATCCGATACTGTCGACAATTATATCCTGAGTCGGGATCCCTGAAAACGAAACGGCCTTGCCGGGCGTATTCTCAGCAGCATACCAATGCAAGGTATCCAAACCCTGATTATACAGCGATATCGGGTATTGCAGACTATCATTGCACGAAGAAATATTTACATCAGATTGTGCTGGATTTAAAACCGGAATAGAAGACGATGAAACAAAGGCATGTATTGAAATTGAACTGTCTGTATCATTGGATAAAAGGGGAAGTGAAAAATCATGGGGTCCCGGAATATCGGTCTGGAAAGTCAGAAGAAGGCGGATTGAATCACCAGGCATAACGACGGCCGTATCATTTTGTTCCGGACCGAAGCTTACGGATAGTCCGGCAAAGGGACTGACAAGCGGTGGTATAATAAGTGGAGCACATCCGTTGTTCATAATATCCAATTGACGCGAATCTGCCTCATGCTGAAAGAGCGTATCGAAAATAATTTCTGCGGTTGCCAGACTTAACTCCGGGCTGCCTTCAAGCCAGACATTAACCGGATAAACATAATTATCAGCCAATGGATCATTGCTGATAATGACCAGGTTGTATGTTTGCATTCCCTGATTCAGTCCTGTTGTATAGGCCATGAACTGAAATGGCAGACTGTCGCCCGGAAGGATCGTATCCGCCAGTGTAAGATTCGATGAACCGGTAATAACGACGGAATAATCTTCATACTGCCCATAATACACATAGCTACAGGCATCCGGAATGCCATAACTGTAGTATTCTGAAACAACCCGCATCCGCAACCGTGTATATAGCTGTACGTCTGTTGCAGGTATTATGATGGTGTCCTCATGCACGGATGTAAAATTATCCAGGGATTCAAATACTATTTCGTTGGATTCAAAAGTCCCGTTGTTGTTATAGTCGATCCAGACTCTTACGTTTTCGTAGTTTTCAGTTCCGGTCTGAATCCGGATCGGGTAGGGCTGTCCTGCCTCAAGTCTGGTAACAAATTGGGATGACAGGTCTAAATTTAACTCATCTGCTGCCGAACCGGAGGCATGATTAATGCTGCCAAATTCAACGTTGTAAATTCCAAAACCACAACAATTGTAGTCATAATTTACAGGCAGACAGCTAAGAACAGCCATGGGTGTTACCTGCGGCTCCAGGCTGAAAGTCAGGGCAACAGGACCGGTATTATGAAGAATTACTGATACCAATGTTGAATCACCGCAATTCTGGATAGAATCTGAAAAAGCAGGTGGATAAATCACCAGATGGGGAGATGAAACACCGGTGCCGGATAGGCTTACCGCTGTTGTATCCGCGTCACTGTATAAAGTTAAAATCCCGGAAAATTGGGCAACCGAATCCGGATTAAACTGAATAGCAACAGGAAACTGGTCGTTGGGAGCCACTGCAACAGGTGAAAAATCAACGGAAAAATGATTATTGCTTATCTGTAAACCCGTCAGGTGCAGGGTATCACATCCTATGTTCTCTGCAAATAGGGTGTCTTTGCGTATTCCATTCTCAGGAACCTCCCCAAAATCAATATTCCCGGAGGATACAGCCAAGATGGGATAGCCCTGCAAAGTGAATTCATAATAAATATTTTTAATGGCAAGGCTGGTATCACTGGTCTCAATGGGTAAGGTTCCGGAGTAAACTCCACTTGTCTGACCAACGCTGCTGAACACAACAGGAATCTGTATGGAATCCCCCGCCTGGATCAGACCATTCTGATTTTCAATGCTCAACCACTCCAATTGCGGTCCGGCTCCTTCCATTTCAAAATTATCGATAAATACTCCGGAACTATTGCCATAATCATCACTCGAAAACAGAAAGCGGAAAACAAAACGATCGCCATTGGTGACATAGCCTGACAAATCCAGACTCACATAAATCCATTCCCAATTAGAACAATTCCACGAATAAAGATCCTGAAATGCCCCGCCGTTCACACTGATCTGGGCATATATATTGTCGCAATAACCATAATATTCTGATTTCCCTCCACAACAATACATGTCATAAAATAATTTAAACCAGATTGAAGCATTGGCAGCATCAAAAACCTGCATTTCATCTGTCAGAGAAGCTGAATATGCCCAATTATCATCGTAATCCCCATTCGGACTTACTGCCAGCGAATAGTTTCCGGTAAAGGCATTTGTACTCAGCCCCCATTCGCCTTCCAGTGTCCAGCGCGATGTCCCGCTTTCAAAATAATCAACAAATCCTTCACCAAATCCAACATTGTACAGGAGTGGTGCATTCCCGGTGTTTTTAATCGTAACCGGCAGCGTAACACTGTCATTGCATTGATTCAATGTTGCGACTAATGTATCCGGATGAATAACCGCATGCGGAAGTCCGCTGTTGGTAAACTGGGCAATGGAGCTAACACTTAAAAGTGTAAACAGCGCAAGAATTGCGAACCGAAGAATGTACATACAGATGAGTATAAATGGCCTGAATATCAGTACTTTAATTAAAACAATAAAATCGTTATTTTAATTTAGTCTAAATTAAGGCAAATGTCAGCCATTTATCATCAGATCATCTATACCAATTGATCTATTTTGTTAACGTAACGTTATTATAAGTAATTGAAAAGCAGGTGAAAACTATGGTGCAGGAACAAAAGAACCATCCACATCACCCAGGCACAGGGTTTTTAGCGGGAGTATAACAGGGTTGATTCCGCTAACATTCACCTGCAGGGATTCGGAAACCCAGTTTCCGGCCGGAAAACCGGATACCAGACCAACAAACCGTTTCGCAACCCACAAGGCATCAACTGAATTAATGAATCCGTTTCCGTCGACATCCGCTGCTTTACGGTTCAGTCCACTCAGAATGGCAATGTTTGTAAAATGCTTCAATATAAGCAATGCATCCGTAGAATTCCCACCTCCCCAGCCATTTACCGGAACACATTGAACCTGATAATTGCCCGGAACTAACTCTGAGAACTGATACTCTCCGGCTGAACCGCTCGTAGTGGTCTGAATCACTGTCCCGTTTTTGAGCAATGAAACCACGGCATTGGCAATAGCTGAATTCTGACTGTTTTTATAAACCACATTGCCCTGAAGTTTCGAATAGAGTGGCATCAGACGCACATCATCCACATAGAGGTTATTGCCATAGCCATTTACACCGACCAGTTTTACAGAAACCAGGCTGTCTCCGGCAAAGGCAGAAAGATCAACAGTATCTGAACGCCACTGGCTGGCTGTTGGCACAAAGGAGGAGGTTGAATTCGGGGCAGTGGCCAGAACACTCCCTTGTTTGTCGTATAAAGTTACCCAGTTTTCTCCACAATCCGAACTGGCCATTACCTTAAGCCGGTCGATATAGGAAGTGCTGTACATCGAATGAGCTACATTGAAAACCAGCCGGGCACCGGCAGCAGTATCCAGATTCATCTGAGGCAGATACAACTCATCAATTTCACCCACCGTGGCCATCGAATAAAAAGGGATGCGGGCAGAAGTAGTACTCAGTCCGAATCCTCCGCATGAAGTGGTACGGGTCCAGGTCTTCCCAGTATTTCCGATATCCTTTAAAAACCAATCAGGTGGCGGAAAAGCAGATGTAAGAAATCCTTCATTGACCGGCAATGCCTGTCCAATGGTACTGTATTTGAAAGAAGTAACCTGGGTGTTATTTACCGGATACAGATCGGGAACACCATTCGGGGCTGTCAGTCTGATCCGAAGGCTATGCATCCCTTCAGTACTCGTTATCCCGGGAAGTATGAGAGCCTCTGAAGCTCCCGGAACCAGGTTTCCTGTCCAGGTTATTCCCGACCAGTTCCCATTATCAACCTGATAAAGGACGTTTGCTGATGTGACTGGAACACTACCGAAATTTTTAAGCATCACAGTGCAGTTCAACGGCATGGAGCATACAATCGGATCAATTCCGCTGAGTCCTGTAATTCCGGCATCCACCAGACTGTCAGATGTCAAA
>CAYLTH010000052.1:10009-21799 GCA_964386485.1 uncultured Bacteroidales bacterium
ATCAATTCCGCTGAGTCCTGTAATTCCGGCATCCACCAGACTGTCAGATGTCAAAGTAAGAGGCGGACTAAACACTGCCTGTTTCACATTTTTATCGGTGCCATTCTGGATAAAAGCAAGTACAGCCAGCTGTTTCAGCTTGTAATAATAGTCAGGAACCGGCAGGGAATAACTGAATGTTTGAGTTTGTCCGTTAACCCATGTTGTTGATAAAATTTCGCCTGCTGCCCCGGCCACCATTTTCCGCATGACCTGCCCGAATTCGGTTTCACCGTTCGAACCGGGCGGGGTACTGAAGGTAATCCGGTTTTCAGTGAGTACTGTATGGAGCCGGAGATTCCCGCTTACTGACTGGGTTGCCGTTACCACAACTGTAATATTCACTGTATCCAGCATCGGAGTAAAAGCATGACTCAGATTCAGTGTAAACGGGGAAGCAACAGCATATTCGGTATTGATCATACTTTGGGTAAGACCGGTGGGGTAAGCCTGAAAAACATTGCCATCCATAGTCGCCGAAGGAACTCCTGTTACACCATAAAAGTTTACCCGGTTAATCACATCTATCTGATTCTGAATATACATCGGATCATTTCCGGGCCACCAGACCTGGTATTTCAGCGGAATCACTTTGCTTGTGTTGGCATTTAAAAGTGCATTAAAAGCAGGATTCGCCGAGGCACAGGAAGGGCAGGATGCCTGTGTAAATTCTTCCACCAGCACCATTCGCTGGGATTGTGCATTGACCTGTGGCAAACAGGAGATCACTCCCAAAAGAATGATAAACAAGGTATTACGCGTCATACGTATGTGTTTGATTTACAAAAATAGAAAAATTATTCCTCAAGAGGAATATCAGAGACACCGTTTAACAATACGTTCTGCAAGTCTTTGCTATTAAGGATTTCGGTATACCCTCCCTGGGAAACCCCGGCGGTAATTTTCGTTTTGATGAATGTAATTTTTTCTGCCGTTTCGGATTCCTTAACCAGAATATACAATTGTTTCCCGCTTTTTATCAGTGCCTGATCAGGAAGGGTTTTTGCTTCTCTTTCCGCCCAGGTAATGTGGGCACTCAATATCATTCCGTTTACCAATTCTGATGTTTCAGGTGCTTGTATTGTCGCAAGGCATTCGATGGTGTGTGTAAGCGGATCAACTGATTTTCCAATGGTTTTCAGAACTGCAGGATATATAAACTGTTTGCTTGCATTTGAAATTACAACATTCTGCCCTGACTTGAGTTTACCGAGATCTTGTTCAAAAACCTGAATTTTTAACAGGAATTTCGCGGAATTTATCTGCTCAATGACTTCATTCCCGGGGTTAACATATTGTCCGCTGACTGCATCTAAGCGGCTGACATAACCATCGATGGCTGCAATAATATGAATTTCATCTGCAATAATCCCATCTTCCGTTTTCTGAGTATCAATATTCAGCAGTCTGAGTCTGGCTTTCAATCCTTCCCTTTTGGCCTTCATACTTTTATATTCGCCTTCCAGGTTTACAAATTCTTTTTTGGAGGTTACTTTTTCTCCAAAGAGTTTCACCTGTCGTTCATAATCATCACTCATGGCCCGGAAGCGGGAGGATGTTTCGGCATATTCCTGTTGTAATGTTATGGCTTCCAGGCTTTTAATTTTGATCAGAATGCTTCCTTTTTTAACAAAGTCACCTGTCTGTTGATGAATGCTGCTGATCACCCCGGCAACAGGCACACTGATGCGGGCCATTCCGTCAGGCGGCAGGCTTACAACCGCATTTGCAGTAATCCGCTCTTCTATGGTTCGGGTTTCTGTTGTGCCGGTATGCATTTTTGCGTTTTCATATTGCTCCCGGGTAATTACAACAGTATTGGTTTCTGCTGTGCTCTCCTCCTCTGCAACGGGTTTATTTGTGCAGGCAAACAGCGATGCAATCAAAAGAGGTCCAACGATATATAGGATGTTTCGTTTCATAAAATCCGTTTAAAACGTAAGGTAATTTAATTCAAGTACAAGTGTATTCAGGGAGGCTGTATTTTCGAGCATGGCTGATTCAATTTCCAGGGCTGTTTCGATACTTTTTATCCATTCAAAATAGGAGATTTCTCCTGAATTATAGCTTTTTCCGGCTACACGGAAAATCTCATCAGCCAATATTTTACCCCTGGTATCGTAATAGAGGAGCAACTCATTTGTTTTTTCTATCTGAGATAAGAGTTCCGCTCTCCGGGCAGCAATCTGAACTTTTGCGGATTCTTCTTTTGCGAGGCTCGCCTTTTCCGAATACCGGCTGGCTTTAAGCTTTGCCATGCGTTCATTAAAAAACAAGGGTATGCTGAGGCCCACTTCATAACCCGGATAAATTTCAGCATCTGTTCCCGTATTCGTTCCTCTAAACCAGGTGAAACTGAAATCAGGGAAGAATGCATTCTTTTCGACACGGACAAGAGCCTTCTGGTATCGGCTTTGCGCTGCATAATAGGCCAGAATATTGGCTCCGGTCTGACTTTCTGTGTCAGGCTTAAGCCGGGGTAAGGGCTGTAATGCTACAGTATAGAGGCTGTCGGATTGCAACAATGCTGCAAGATTTCGGTTCGCTGCCAGCAGTTCTGTACGGATTTCTGTTTGGCGGATACGAACCTGATCATAGGAAGCCCGTGCATTCAACAACGCAAGTATGGTAATCTGACCTTCCTCATACCGGCGCTCCGTTTGGTTTGAATAGTGCAGATACAAGCTGTCGAGTTTCTCCAGAAGCTGTTTTTTGTTTAGCAGAAACACCACTTTCAGATATTGTTGCGAAACCTCTTTTACCAGACTCAGCTTTGAATTTTCTGCCTCCAATCCGGCCAGTGAAACCCTGACTTTATTTTCGGAGCGCCTGGCAAGGTAAGTTCCGGGAAACGCAAAATTCTGCTCTACACCCATCACTTCAAGTGGCAGACCATTTTCGGCGACATTGTTTTTATCCATTCCATAAAAGAAACGTGTTTTTTCAATGGAGAAAGAAGACGGAACAAGTGCTTCTGCCTCCTTTACCAGCATTTTTGCCGATTTTAAATCCTGGTTATGAGCCAGCGCAATGTCGATAGCCTCACTGAGTTTAATTTCTTTCTGCTGAGCCTGAACACCGGATGAAATGACCAAAACCAGAATCAGAACCCCGGCAAAGCGTTTTAATCGTAAGGGCCGGAATCCGATACCACTGATATTATCGAAGATCGCATATAAAAGCGGAAGAGCAATCATGGTTAAAAGTGTTGAAGTAATCAAACCTCCGATGACCACTGTTGCCAGCGGGCGCTGAACCTCTGCACCGGCCGAAGTCGAAATGGCCATTGGCAGGAAACCAAGAGCAGCAGAAGCAGCTGTCAGGATAACAGGCCTTAATCGTTGCCGGGTTCCTTTTAAAATGCGCTCTTTCATGTCGGTTACCCCTTTCTCCTTTAGTTCTTTAAGATGCTCTATCAACACGATTCCGTTTAACACGGCAATCCCGAACAGGGCAATAAATCCTACTCCTGCCGAAATGCTAAACGGCATCCCCCGGATCCACAAAAACAAAACGCCTCCGACTGTAGCAAGTGGAATTGCCGAAAAGACCATGGCTGCTTCCTTGATCGACTTGAACGCAAAATGAAGAAAAATAAAAATAATCAGTAAGGCAACGGGAACAGCCACTTTGAGCCGTGCACTGGCATTTTGCAGATTTTCAAACTGACCACCATAGGCAATATAATAGCCGGGAGGTAATTTCAGATTCTTTTCCAATGTTGCCCGCACATCTTTTACAACGGATTCCATATCTCTGTTCCGGACATTGATGCTGACAACCACGCGGCGATGGGTATTATCGCGTGATATTTTCGCCGGGCCTTCCGAAAACTGAATTGTTGCCAGCTCTTTCAAGGGGATCATGGTTCCGTTTGATAAGCGAATCGGGAGATTGCGGACATCGTCAATGCTTTTTCTTCTGCTGCTGTCTAATCTGACAACCAGGTCGAAGCGTTTTTCTCCTTCAAAGACATTTCCTGCCGGAATTCCACCAAATCCCATCGTGAGATAGTGATTCACTTCGCTTATATTTAAACCATATTTCGCGATCAGCTGCCGGTTGTAAACTACACTCATTTGAGGCAATCCAGCGGTTTTTTCCACAATAACATCGGCTGCACCCTCAATTCCATCAATCAGGCGTTTCACTTCAAATGCCTTCTGGTTCAGAATATCCAGATCTTCCCCGAAAATTTTAACGGCCACATCCGCCCTTACTCCGGTAATCAATTCATTGAACCGCATTTCAATGGGTTGTGTAAATTCGTAATCAATTCCAGGGAGGACCGACAGGGCTTCTTTAAACTTATCGGCCAATTCCTCTTTGCTCTTTGCATTCACCCATTCTTTGCGCGGTCTGAGTTTAATAATCATATCGATTTCTTCCATCGACATCGGATCTGTTGGCACTTCAGCAGCACCAATCCGGCATACAATCTGATCCACCTCCGGGAATTTATCGATGAGGATATTCTCCATTTGTGTGGTCAGTTCAACGGTTCGTGAAAGGGAAGTCCCGGTTTTCAATACCGGTTGAATAACAAAATCCCCTTCATCCAGTGTAGGTACAAATTCACCTCCCATCCGCGAAAACAGAAAAACTGTAAAAAGAAGGGATGCCAGCGCCATTCCGAGTATGATTCGCTTATGATCATACGACCATTGAATAACAGGGCTATATGACCGGTAAAGAAGATTCATTATTTTTTCAGAAATATTTTTCTTCCGGTCGCGTTCAGGTTTCAGAAACAGGGAGGCTGCCACAGGTAACCATGTCATACATAGCAATATAGCTCCGATCAATGCAAAGCTGAAAGAGAGTGCCATCGGTCTGAACATTTTTCCTTCCACACCGGTGAGCGAAAGAATAGGAATAAATACAATCAGAATGATCAGCTGACCGAAAATCGCCGAACCCATCATCCGGGACGCTCCTTCAAAGGTAATCTTATCGAATACTGCCTGGCGGCCTTCCCGGTCAACTCCAACAAATTCTTCCTTATGGCGGGTCATTCGAAGAGCAATGTATTCCACAATAATAACCGCTCCATCGATAATAATTCCAAAGTCGATTGCACCCAGACTCATCAGGTTTGCATCCACGCCAAAAATATACATCAGTGAAATCGTAAAAAGCAACGACAGCGGAATGAGGGATGCAATAACAAGCCCCGAACGGATATTGCCCAGCAGAAGAACCACCACAAAAATTACGATCAGGCAGCCCAGAATCAGATTTTCGGCCACGGTAAAAGTCGTTTTTCCAATCAGTTCACCCCGTTCCAGAATCGGATTAACAAAAACTCCTTCCGGCAATGTTTTCTGTATTTCTGCAACTCTGGTTTTAACATCGCGGATAACCTGATTGGAATTGGCATCTTTCAGCATCATCACCTGGCCGAGAACCTTTTCGCCTTTCCCATTTGCCGTTATTGCCCCGAAGCGGTTGGCATACCCGTCTTTTACCGTTGCAAAATCGCCGATAAGAACCGGAACACCCTGAATATTTTTAACGACAATGGCCTCAATATCCGCGATCGATTTTACAAGGCCTTCTCCCCGTATGAAATAACTCTGGTTCACCTTTTCAATATAAGCACCACCGGCAACACTGTTGTTTTTCTCAACCGCCTCAAACACCTCTGTCATACTGATATCAAATGCTTTTAATCTTTCCGGATCAATCGCAATTTCATATTGCCTGAGATAGCCTCCCCAGGTGTTGATTTCCACTACACCCGGAATTCCGCTTAACTGCCTTTTTACATACCAATCCTGAATGGTCCTGAGTTCCATGGTGGTATACTGGTCTTCATAGCCGGGTTTCGTATCAAGAATATATTGATATATTTCACCCAGTCCTGTTGTGATCGGACCCATCGCAGGGCTGCCAAACCCTTCAGGGATGGACGCAGAGGCCGTTTTTATTTTCTCTGCAATCAATTGCCTCGGAAGATAAGTGCCCATATTATCTTCAAAAACAATTGTTACAACTGACAATCCAAACTTGGAAATAGAACGGATTTCTTTTACACCCGGCAAATTCGCCATTTCAAGTTCTACCGGATAGGTAATAAACTGTTCCACATCCTGAGTCGATAAATTCCCGGTAGTGGTAATAACCTGAACCTGATTGTTGGTAATATCCGGCACAGCACCCACAGGAATATGCATCAGGGCATATATTCCAAAACCGGCAATAGACAGGGTGAATAGAATAACGATCAGCTTATTCCGGATACTGAACCGGAGAATTGAATTGAGCATGGCAGAAGTCGGTTTACAGCATTAAAATCAGTGAAAGCAAAGCTAATGATTTTGAATAAAAAAATCAAATCGCCTGACAGGCACCATTATAATTCCTGCCTTAACCTGAACAACACCCCTTTTTCCTGAATATCCATGCTAATAATTTCCATCCTGACCAGGTTAATAATGATATGATCCGCCAATAACCTGGGTATTTCGGCAATCTCACAAAATTGAGGAAGGCTGATGCTTTCATTTTCATCCAGATATTGCAAAAGCAATTCCTCCTTATCCGAATAACTCATCACCGGCGGTTCGAGGCTGCGTTCTGCCTCCCATAGTTTCAGGAGAATGCGGGGAGCCAGCAGATTCTGATCCTTTACGCGTATGTAAATCAGCCAGTTATCTGTATCATCCTTAACCGAATACGGTGGCTTTTTCCCTTTGGGTACGATGACTTCAAGCACCGATTTTTTATCAAAATCCCACTTTCGAACCTCAAAACGGACAGCAGGACGACAATACAAACCCGCTGCAGAATCAAGCATATAGATTTCTTCTTCAGACCGCACACCGGCAATAATTCCGTTATCCTTAACGCCTATCAGCAGGGTTCCTCCGTCGGTATTGCTGAACGCTCCCAGTGTCCGGGCAATTTTGCGTGCATCATTTACAGCAAACTTAAAATCAAGTTTCTGACTCTCACCATTTTGTATAAGGTTGTACAGATATGGATCAGGAACAGGCCGCATATAGAGGTTTGCTAAATTGGGAGCATAAAGATAGAGAAAATTGGTAATTGGTAATTGGTAATTGGTAACTGGTAACTGGTGATTGCCTTAACCTTTCTTAACCTTTCTTGGCATTCTCTTAACCTCGGATGGAACATTTGTACTGTACTTTTGATGTGTCAAATTAAAATTACTGCTATGAAATCATTGTTCCTTTTCTTGTCATCTGTTTGTCTGCTGAGCATCGTATTTGCACAGAAACCCGGTACTTCCGGCCGGATTGTCTTTGAAGAAAAAATAAAATTTGAAATTCACTTTGGCGGCGATATGCCACCGATGATGGATTCATTGCCCAAAGAACGGAAATCCGAAAAAATACTTCAATTTACAACAACTGCTTCTCTGTATGAAAAAGCACCGGATAAAGCGGAAGATATGCAGATGGAAGGACCGGAAGGCGGAATGCGCATCATGATGATGGAACCGGATGATATCGTATACACGGATCTGGCGGAAATGAAAACAATTGAACAAAAAGACTTTATGAGCCGTATGTTCCTGATTTCCGCTGAGTTGAAACGCCATGAATGGAAACTCACCGGAAAACAAAAAACCATCGCCGGCTATCCCTGCCAGGAAGCAATCAATACGGATACGGCAAAGAACATCCGGGTCTGGTTTTCTCCCATGATCCCCGTATCAACCGGACCTGCCGGCTTTGGAAATCTGCCCGGCATGATTCTGGAAATGAATTTTGATGAGGGAGAGCGTATTATTACAGCCAAATTCATCGAAATCAAAGACATTGATCCCAAAATAATGGTAAAACCGAAAAAAGGGAAAAAGGTGAGCCGCGATGAATATAAAGCCATCGTGGATGAAAAAATGAAGGAATCGGGTGCCGAAGAGGGCGGAGGAGGACATCAGATGATCATCCGTATACAACGCTGATTATCAGACCATGCGCGCACTTATCTTACTCGGATTGCTGGCAGTCTGCCTGAACCTGAACGCCCAGCACACTTCACTCAAAGGATCGGTACTGGATGAAAAGGGCAATGCTTTGCCGTATGCAACAGTGGTATTGCTCCATCCCGGAGATTCGACCATGGCCGGTTATGGAATTACCGATAATGCAGGCAGTTTCGAAATAAAAAATATCCCGGCTGCTTCCTATATCATGCAGGCTTCGTATCTCGGATTCGAGACCTGGCATAAAAATGTCAGTTTGCCTTTGCCGGGCGGCACTTCCATTGGAGCCATTGTGATGAAATCACGGGCTGTCAACCTCGGAGCTGTCGATATTTCGGCCGAACACATCCCCATGATGATTAAAAAGGATACAGTGGAATACAATGCCGCCGCCTTTAAAACCCGCAGCGACGCCGCAGCCGAGGATCTGCTCAAAAAAATGCCGGGTATCGAAGTCGACCGCTCCGGCAATATCAAAGCCCAGGGCGAAGATGTGACCAAAGTCCTGGTGGATGGCAAGGAGTTCTTCAGCAATGACCCGAAAGTCGCTACCAAAAACCTCCCGGCTGAAGCGGTGGATAAAGTGCAGGTTTATGATAAAAAGTCGGAAGAAAGCGAACTCACCGGTATGGAAGACGGTACCTATGAGAAAACCATCAATATGATTCTGAAATCCGGGAAAAAGAGTGCCTGGTTCGGCAATGTGGAAGCCGGTGGCGGAACCGAAGATCATTATCAGGCAGCAGCCCGGATTTTTCGGTTTACACCCAAAAACCAGTTTGCCCTTTTGGGTATGGTGAACAATATCAATAAGTTCGGTTTTACATTCTCGGATTATGTCGATTTCAGCGGCGGGATGGGCGCGATGATGGGAGGCGGAGGCGGCATGCGCATAACCATCGAAGACGATGGCAGTCTGCCCATGGATTTCGGACAAACCATAACCGGACTGGTGAATTCGGGAGCGGCCGGGATCAATTATACCCATGAATTCAGAAAACAAAACCGATTGAATATCAGCTATATGGGAAGCGGGTCGGATAAGGAACTCGTGGAATCCTCCTTCAGCCGCAACTTCACCGCTACCGGTTCGTTTACGCAAAATTCGGAA
Organism: uncultured Bacteroidales bacterium; assembly: GCA_964386485.1. Taxonomy (GTDB): domain Bacteria; phylum Bacteroidota; class Bacteroidia; order Bacteroidales; family CAIXZF01; genus CAIXZF01. Next base: position 19,114 of record CAYLTH010000052.1, read on the forward strand.
ACCAATCAGGAAAGCAGCCAGCGTTCTCACCGCATTAATCTGGGCTGGCGCAACCGCATCGATTCGACACAACATTTTAACCTCAGCGGAAGCCTTGCGATGAGTAATGGCTCTTCCCCGACGCGTAATTTGATTTCAAGTTATTTCGACAACAGTCTGCAAAACAGTCTGGTAAGTGAAACCGAAAGCAATTCGAACGGGCTGACAGGTACCTTCAGTGGTTCCTATTTGAAAAAACTAAACGGCAACTGGCGGATCTTCCGCTTGTCGGCCAACGGATCCGCGAGTCAGTCGCTGAGTGAAAATGAATGGAATAATCTTACCCGCTATTTCAGTCCGGATACCCTGATCCCGGATGCCCGGTATCAGGACAATGGCAACGACAAACTGAGTTTCCGGCTGAATACTTCGGTGATGTACCGGCTTGGCGGAGCGTTTAATCTGGAACCCATCCTCGAAGCCTCGGTTGAAACCGAAAAACTCGACCGCAAGCTGGGTTTACTCAACGGACTGAATGAGAATATCGACAGTCTGAGTCCGCTTTTAACCCGCCATGAACGCTATCTGCAGCCGGGACTGGCATTGAAGCGCAATACCTCGAAAAGTCAGTTTCGCATTCAGCTTTCGGCCGAGATGGCTATGCTTTCCAACAGTCTGAACCAGGAGAAGGCCGAAACAGCCGAGCATTTTGTGCTGCTGCCATCCATGAGCTGGGAGCGGGAATTCTCACGGGGGAAACGGATGAGTTTGTATTATCAGACCGCGCTTCTTTATCCGACCGCCAGTCAGTTGAATCCCGTTTCCGACAACAGCAATTCGCTCGAGGTAATCCGTGGAAACCGCGATCTGGAGCCAGAATACAACCATCGCGGAGGCTTAAACTGGATGATGTTCGATCAGTTTTCGTTCACCTCTGTGTTTACAGGCATCAGCGGAGAATATACCCATAATAAAATAAGCTGGGCCAGAACCATATTATCGGGATTAAGCCAGGATCTCACCCGTGTGAATGTGCCCGACGATTACCAGGTTTCGGCATTCATCGACTTTTCGACTCCCATCCGTAAACTGGGTTTAACGCTGAATACCGGACTGAATGAAAGCTGGAACCGGGGCATGAGCTATATTAATTCGGCGCTGAATATCAACAATACCCTCAATCACACCTTCAATCTGAGTCTTGAAAACCGCAAAAAGAACAAATGGGATATCATTGCCGGGGGTAGTGTTCAGCTTTCTGATGCCCGCTATTCGATACAGGAGGCCGAGAACAAGACCTATCTCAATCTGAATTACTATGCCGAGCTGAGTTTTACGCCGAATTCAAGCTGGAACTTCTCGGTAAAAGGCGATGTTACACGTTACGATGCCCGGAGTTTCACGGGCAGCGTGGATATCCCATTGCTCAGGGCAGAAATCTCCTACTCTTTCCTGAAAGACAAACGGGGAATGCTCAAACTGGAAGGATCCGACCTCCTGGATAAAAACACCGGACTTGAACGGGTGAGTGAACTCAACTCCCTCATCGAAAAGCGCAGCAATATCATCGGACGTTACCTCATGCTGAGTTTCAAATACAAACTCAACCGTTTCGGAAATACCAACGGAATTGATGTTAAAATGCGGAAGCGATAAACAGCCTATTCTGCGGTTTCGACGATAACGATTTTTTCGATTTCATCGCCCTGGCGGATGGCATCGATCACGTCGAGTCCTTCATATACCTTACCAAAACAGGTATGGTTGCGGTCGAGGTGACTGGTATTGGTCCGGCTGTGGCAGATAAAAAACTGGGAACCGCCTGTATTTCTTCCGGCATGCGCCATCGAAAGAACACCGCGGTCATGGTATTGATTATCTCCGGTGAGTTCACAATTGATTTTGTAACCTGGTCCGCCTGTACCGGTACCATTCGGGCAACCTCCCTGGATCACGAAATCCGGAAGAACCCGATGGAAGGTTAGACCATCATAAAACCCTGATTCACTGAGTTTAATAAAATTCTCCACAGTTCCGGGAGCATCTTTTTCAAAAAATTTCACTTTCATTACACCTTTCCCGGTGTGGATTTCTGCTGTTTTCATAAAATATAGTGTATTGTACCGGCAAAGGTATTAAAAAGAAAAACAGGACTTATTCCCTTATTCACATTTACATATTTGCATATTTCGATAAATTTCTCAAACTTTGCCAATTCTGAATTGTTTAAGGTTTATTCATCCCCAAAATCAAACTCCATGAAAAAGAATGTCGGAACTGCAGACACCGTTGTACGTGTTATTTTTGCTGTATTGGTCGCTGTCCTTTATCTTACCGGTATTATCTCCGGAACCCTGGCCATTGTTCTCGGGATTCTGGCACTGGTATTGCTGTTAACCGGATTGATCGGCTGGTGCGGGCTTTACGCCATAACCGGTGTGAATACCTGCAAAAGCAAGACAGAAGAAAAGGAATAACGCAGTTTTCAGCGTTTAGCCCGGAAAAACCTTTGCATCAATTCCTGGCATTCATCCCTGCATACGCCCGAATGCACCTCTGTTTTGGGGTGTAATATGGAGCTGTTCAGACGGGTATATCCTCTTTTTTCGTCCGGGGCACCCCAGACAATGCGTGAAATATGGGTCCAGTAGGCTGCACCGGCACACATGGGACAAAGTTCTACCGTTACATAAAGCGTACAGTTTTC
>CAYLTH010000053.1:0-2029 GCA_964386485.1 uncultured Bacteroidales bacterium
GCTCGAGTCGCACAAAGGATTGCCAAGATTATCATGTGATGGATTATCCAGATTATCCGGGTCCATAAACGGACCTGCCAGTATGGTAGCAGAAATTGCCGGAGGAAATGCACCATATTCACCGGCTTGTCCGGTTCCATCCATATTTCGCCCGTTGTATGTAATAAAACTACCCCGTTTTACGTCACTGGCTACATAATCATCCCAGGAATACCCGAGGTCTGTATCCACAAATGTCCCGAAATATGCATTGTGATAGGTATTGGACGATCGGTTATACACATCATAATGCAGAAAGGTGGTATACATCAGGGCCGAATCCATCGTACAATCAAAAGCATAAGCCATTCCATGGATTTCGAGTCCCATCTTTCTCCCGCCTGTCTGGGTATGCTGTCTGCGGGTATCATTCATTATAAAGAAAACACACTGATCTCCTTTAATGATGGGATAATCGCCTGACCCGGGATCATATATTCCGTTGGCATCGAAATCATGATACGGAGCCAGTTGTTCAGCCTGACCCAGCGCAGGATCGCCGTTTCCCGGCCATTGGGCAATGACAGGATTCATCTGATAACCCGATTGCCACCAGTGCTGCTGATGATATTCAATATCTGTGCGATTCAGTTTCCAAAGTCGATTCCAGGCGCTATCCTCACTGTTGCTATATAAACTACTATCCATCAAGGGTCCTGGCCAATAATCCATTTCATTGATATCGTCATAACGTTGACCGGCAAGATGCAACTGGCCGGAATCATCTATCCCACCGGCTATAAATCCGAATGAAAACAGAGCAGACTGACCCGTTGACTTTGGAACAAAATATTTCGGATCTCCGTCGCAATTCCAAAAATGATTTCCATTGTTATTAATGCGGGCACTTACCTGATTAATATCCAGAGAATCAAAATAAATGTTGTGAAAATTGACATGAATCTCGCCCATTGGATTCGCATAATTGTTGTGGTTGTCCTGGGTTACATAGTACTTAAAAAACTGAAGTCCGGTTTTATTCCAGTATAATTCATAGGGAAATACATAGGTAATTGTACTATCGGTAAAGGAAAGAGCTCCCGGTGCCTGAACAATAGTGATTGGATCCCCATCCGGGTCATAATCATTCGCTAAAACATTGATTGTCAATGTATCATCGAATTTGTAAAGATGGATGGTGTCGTTGAGAGCGACCGGCGACTGACTTCTTCCAATGAATGAAGCCGTCAAAACAAGAAAAAGAAGACTAAAAATGCGTACAGATTTCATGGCACAAGATTTTATGGTTAAACAATCCTGATACCCCCAGCCGAAAGAAAAATACCGGAAAAAGCAGACCACTACTTAATTCAGGTATTGTTTAATACTTGAAGTACAAATATCCATAAACTATTTCAAAAAACAAGGGCTTTCCAGATTTTTATTTCTGCAATTGAAAGACGGTCAGTTCTTAATTTTTCCAAACACAATTATCTGCCTATATTTGTGGATTAGTTAATTCATCGATATGCAGGAAACAGAAGCTTATAAACCCATCCATCATGTACGAATCGTAACGGCAGCCTCCCTGTTTGATGGTCATGATGCAGCTATTAACATCATGCGGCGGGTGATGCAGGCCAGCGGTGCAGAAGTGATTCATCTGGGTCATAACCGATCCGTGCTCGAAATTGTAAATTGTGCCATACAGGAAGATGCCCAGGCTATTGCCATTACTTCCTACCAGGGTGGCCATACTGAATTTCTAAAATACATGTATGACCTGCTGCATGAGCAGAATTGTGGTCATATCAAGATCTTTGCCGGAGGTGGCGGGGTTATCCTGCCTGCCGAAATTGAAGAACTTCATGCCTATGGCATTAACCGGATATTTTCGCCGGATGACGGCCGTGCCATGGGATTGCAGGGAATGATCAACATCGTTGTCCGCGAGTCCGATTACGCAACCGGAAATAGTTCTGCTCCTGAAAAACTTGCCAGTAATGATCATAAAACCATCGCAGGCCTGATTTCAACTGTTGAAAATCAG
>CAYLTH010000053.1:2129-4794 GCA_964386485.1 uncultured Bacteroidales bacterium
ATGAATGCCATCAATGATCCGCGCGTTTATATGCGCTCGATGGCTACCCGCGAATCGAACAGAGCCGTTTCCCGCCATATTTCCGATATCGTTACCATTCTGAAAGCTGCCGGCTTTGATTTGATTATAGTGGAAACCTCCGGAATTGGTCAGTCGGATACTGAAATTACCGACCATGCAGATGTGTCAATGTATGTAATGACCCCGGAATATGGGGCAGCTTCACAGCTTGAGAAGATTGACATGCTGGATTATGCCGATATTGTTGCCATCAACAAATCCGATAAACGCGGTGCCCTGGATGCCTTGCGGGATGTAAAGAAACAATACCAGCGAAATCAGAAACGCTTTGAAGAAGCTCCGGAAAACATGCCGGTGTATGCCAGCATTGCCTCCCAGTTTAATGATGCCGGTGTCAATGAACTGTTTACCGCGCTGATGAATACCATCAACAGGAAAACCGGGGTTTCGCTCCTGTCTGACAATCAAGGCATTGCACGCACCACAGATCGCATTACAATCATTCCTGCCTCCAAAACCCGTTACCTCGCTGAAATTGCCGAAAAAATCCGTGAGTACAATCAATGGACGGAGAAACAGGCAGAAATTGCACAGCAGTTGTATTCTGTTCATAAGACGATCGAAACTTTTCATACCAATTCGTCTGAAATACAACGCGTTGCTGATGAAAATCAGGCGCTTAATTCGGTTGTTGTTAGTCGTCTGAACCATCTTTCAGAAGAAATTGCCCGTAAACTGGAGCCGCTCAACAAAGATATTCTGGATACCTGGGAACAAAAGAAATTGAATTACAAACAGGAATTTTACAGCTATTATGTAAGGGATAAAGAAATAAAAGTGGAGACCCACAGCGAATCCCTTTCCAAATCAAAAATCCCGAAAGTTGTGTTACCTGCTTACAAGGCCTGGGGCGATATTTTGAAATGGAACCTCCGCGAAAACGTTCCGGGAGAATTCCCTTATGCTGCCGGTGTATTCCCATTCAAGCGGGAAGCCGAAGACCCCACCCGTATGTTTGCCGGTGAAGGCGGGCCCGAGCGAACGAACAAGCGCTTTCATTATGTTTCAAAGGGTATGCCGGCCATCCGGCTGTCGACAGCCTTTGATTCTGTAACCTTATACGGGAATGACCCGCATGTACGGCCTGATATTTATGGAAAAATCGGAAATTCAGGCGTTTCCATCGCCTGCCTGGATGATGCGAAGAAATTGTATTCCGGCTTCGATTTGGTGAAGTCCAATACCAGTGTTTCCATGACGATCAATGGGCCGGCTCCTACCCTCGTGAGTTATTTCATGAACGCCGCCATCGACCAGCAATGCGAAAAATACATTCTGGAAAACGGGCTGACGGAAGAGATTCAACAGAAAATTGAAGCCATTTATCAACAAAAAGGAACAAAACGACCTGCCTATCAGGGAAATCTTCCTGAAGGGAATAACGGACTGGGATTGATGCTGTTAGGTGTTACAGGAGATCAGGTTTTACCGGCTGATGTCTATGAAACAATTAAGGCAGATGCCTTGTGCCGGGTTCGGGGAACGGTTCAGGCAGATATTTTAAAGGAAGATCAGGCACAGAATACCTGTATTTTCTCAACCGACTTCTCCCTGAAGATGATGGGCGATATCCAGGAATACTTTATCAAAAATAACGTCCGTAATTTCTATTCTGTTTCCATTTCCGGCTACCACATCGCTGAAGCCGGTGCCAATCCGATCAGTCAGCTGGCTTTTACCCTGGCAAATGGCTTTACCTATGTAGAGTATTATTTAGCCAGAGGCATGAATATCAACGACTTTGCACCGAACCTGTCGTTTTTCTTCTCCAATGGTGTGGATCCTGAATATTCGGTGATGGGTCGGGTAGCGCGACTGATCTGGGCGAAAGCCATGAAACAGCGCTATCATGGAAATGCACGTTCGCAAATGCTGAAGTATCATATTCAAACTTCGGGTCGTTCGTTGCATGCACAGGAGATTGATTTCAATGATATCCGGACCACTCTGCAGGCGCTGTATGCCATTTACGACAATTGTAACTCACTGCATACCAATGCCTATGATGAGGCCATTACCACTCCGACTGAAGAATCGGTTCGCAGGGCCATGGCCATTCAAATGATTATCAACCATGAACTGGGTCTGGCAAAGAATCAGAACCCCTTACAGGGATCATTTATCATTGAAGAACTGACCGATCTTGTGGAAGAGGCCGTCATGCTTGAATTTGAGCGGATTTCGGAACGGGGCGGTGTACTGGGTGCCATGGAAACCATGTATCAGCGTGGTAAAATTCAGGAGGAATCACTGTATTATGAAACCATGAAACACAATGGAAAATTGCCGATCATGGGTGTGAATACTTTCCTTTCGAGCAAAGGTTCGCCGACTGTGCTTCCGGGAGAGGTAATCCGGGCTACCGAAGACGAAAAACGATATCAGATCAACATGCTGGAACAGCTTTTGAAAACAAGAACAGACGAAAGCAATGCAGCACTGAAACGCCTGAAACAAGCAGCGCTTCATAATGAAAATACCTTTGAAAGCCTGATGGAAGCCGGGAAATACTGCTCAATCGGACAGATAACCCGGGCGTTGTTTGAGGTGGGTGGAGAATATAGAAGGAATATGTAAATTTGCA
>CAYLTH010000053.1:4894-21722 GCA_964386485.1 uncultured Bacteroidales bacterium
AATGAATTACTAATTTGAAGGTATATGCAGAGTTTTAATATTCTTGTGGTTAATCCAAGAGACCGGGTAACACAAATTGCTGTTTATGATAATTATTCCATGGTTTATCTGATCAACCGTAAACACAGCGGAGATGAACTGTCGTATTTCAAAACCATTTATGATCAGGTTCAGTTTAGAAAAGAAATCGTTTTTAAGGAATTGAAAAACAATGATTTCTCTTTGGATAAAGTGAGCATTGTCATTAGCCGTGGCGGGTTGATCAAACCGGTTCAATCGGGTGTTTTTGAAGTGAATGATAAGCTTAAACATGATTTGCAGTTCAGTCCGGTTGGAGAAGACATTATTAATATTGGCGGATTACTGGCCGATGCCATTGCAGCCGATATCCCCGGCGCACGGGCACTGATTGCCGATCCTACTGTGGTGGATGAACTTCACGACATTGCCCGGATAACGGGATTTCCGGAAGTAAAGCGCAAATCAATTTTTCATGCGCTGAATCAGAAAGCCGTTGCCAAACTCCATGCCGATACCCATAATAACATTTATGAAGAAATGAATCTTATTGTGGCACACATGGGAAACGGGACAACCGTAGGAGCTCATTGTAAAGGCAAAGTAATTGATGTTAATCAGGGATTTGACGGGGATGGTCCGTTTTCGGGTATCCGCAGCGGAAGTTTACCTTTGGGTGAAGTTGTAAAAATGTGTTTCAGCGGGAATAAAACCAGGGAAGAAGTGATGTGTCTGATAACGCATTGCGGCGGGATCAACGGGCATCTGGGTACTACCAATATCAGTGAAATTGAAAGCCGGATTGCCAATGGCGATGAACATGCAAAGAGCGTAATGGAAGCCATGGCATACCAGGTTTCAAAATGGATAGGTGCCATGTTTGCAGTGCTGAAGGGCGAAGCAGATGCTATCCTGTTAACCGGAGATCTTGCACACAGCGACATCGTGGTGCACACGATTCTGGATCATATTGAAAAACTTGCACCGGTCTATATTTACCCGGGAGACAATGAAGTTCAATCCATGGCCGCCAATGCCTATCGTGTTATAAAAGGAGAAATGGAAATTCAGGAGTATACCGCATGAAAATAGCAGCAATCAATACAGGAAATCTCAAACTCGACGGGGGTGCCATGTTTGGCGTTGTTCCAAAAGTGATGTGGAATAAACTTTATCCTGCAGATGAAAACAATCTGATCAATTTATCAATGCGTTGTTTGCTGGTACATACCGGAAAGCATGTTGTACTCGTTGATGCTGGTATCGGGACAAAACAAGGTGATAAATTCCTGGGGCATTATTATCTGAATGGGTCAGAAACATTGGAGAATTCATTAAAGAATGAAGGATATACACCTGATGACATTACAGATGTAATCCTGACACACCTTCATTTTGATCATTGCGGTGGAGCCGTGAGCTGGAATGCCGATAAAACGGGTTATTTGCCAACGTTTCCGAATGCAACCTACCATGTCAGCAAAGCCCAGTGGGAACTGGCCAATTATCCAAATGACCGGGAGAAAGCTTCATTCTTAAAGGAGAACTTCATTCCGCTTCAGGAACATGATTGCCTGAATCTGGTGGAAAATGAAGAAGAAATCATCCCGGGCATTTCGGTTCGCTTTTTCAATGGCCATACAGCCGGTCAGATGCTTCCGTTTATTCAGTTCTATGACAAAACGGTGATTTTTATGGCCGATGTACTCGCTTTATCCGCCCATATTCCTCTCCCCTACATCATGGGCTATGATATGCAACCCTTGTTAACACTGCAGGAAAAGAAAGTCTTTTTAGCAGAAGCTGCAGCAAAGGGATACATCCTTTTCTATGAACATGACCTGTATACCGAGGCCAGTACTGTTCATGAAACAGAAAAGGGCGTCCGTTTGAAAGACACCCTTTTCATCAAAGATTTAAATTTATCCTAACGCATTAACACAATTTGTCTGGTAACGACACTCCCGTTTGTTTCAAAACGAAGGAGGTAAACACCATTGGCAAATGCAGACAGATCGAATTCACGGGTTGTCTCACCGGAAAAACGAACATTCATTTCAGGAATAAGTGATTCACCCGCCTGATTTAACAGGCTGACAGTCAGATTTTGTTCCGCTGCACTATTCAGTTTAACCTGTAGTTTTTGCTGAACCGGATTCGGATAAATCATGGCCTGGATTCCAGCTGTAATTTCTTCAAAACCAATGCACTCCACAAAAGTAATGGTTATAGTATCCGTATAGCTGCAACCCAGTGAATTCGTAGCCTGGCAAATTATCTGATTAACACCTGAATTTGCAACGTTTGTATCCAGTACAATACTGTAAGTGTTGAAATTGCCGACATTCCACTGCCAGCTTGTTGCAGCCCCGGTTGAAGTCAGGGTAATGGCATTGTTCATACACACCTCACGATTTGCACCCAGATTAAATAATGGTTGAGATTTAATCAACAACGTTGAAACAGCATACGGACTTTCACAGGCACCAATTGTCTGGGTTGCATAATACATGTAAGTTCCGGGATTCACAGTAGGTGCCGTAAACGAATTCCCCTGCCCTACCTGAGTCGTAAGATTTGAATTTGAATACCAACGAATGTTTTGTCCGACGGCCGTCAGGATAGGTGCCTGACTATTCTGACACATTTCGAGATTTGTAACAACAGGGGCCCCAACAACCGCATCTACAGAAATATAATCACTTTTAACAACAGAATCCGTTCCCAGTATGTTGGAGATAACCAGTTTAACATCATAGGAGCCGGCATTTGTATAAACAATTCCGGTAGGATTCATTAGATTCGATGTTGCAGGCGTACCATTCTCAAATGTCCATGACCAGGAAGTGGCAGGACCAGACGACAGATCGGTAAAATCAACCGGTTGACCAATACAAGCCGAGTCAGTACTGGCTGAGAAATTGGCAATGGGTGCTGCAAAATTGAAAACCTTTAACAAAGCCGACCGTTTGTGAACAGGAGTACCATTGCTTCCACTTGCTGTAAACCGAACAGTGTATGTTCCAACCGGCACCGACCCTATTCCTGTAATTTCAACCGGTACTGAGCCTGGAAAATTCCATAATTTATTTCCATTCGGATAACTGATGGTAAATAATCCGGCAGCATTATCAATGGTCGTTTCTACAAAAACTGTATCCATAAAAAGTTTTACACTGGGAATGATCACATTGTAAAGCGCATTTCCGACAAGGGTATCCACCGGGGGTTCTGCCCGCATCGCGAAATCAGGAAAGAAGCTTACATAATTGGCGAATGTTCCGTTTCGGAAATCGGTCCAGCTTTGAACTGAACCAAATTTATGCGAAACAACACCATTATAATCACCCTGATATTTTGGAGTCCCTGAACCCGGACATTGGGTACAGTTGATCTTCATCTTTGCATTTGAAACAGCCTGATTGGGAGCAAAACTTTGTCCGCCGTCATCACTGTATGAAGAATAAATCATGGCGCTGTCGGCAGTCGGTGTATCTCTGGAATCCATCCATTGTAAATAAAGTCTTCCTGTTTCCTTATCACACCAGACTGCAGGGAAGAAATTATGATTATTCTGCGAATTCACATCATCATTTACTGTAGTCCGGGCAGACCAGGTGGCTCCACCATCATCAGAATAGTGAAGAAAAATATCCGGCTTGTTCATGTTTCCGGATGGATTGTTGGAAGTATACACATTATACAGACGTCCTCTGAAGGGCCCATAACTGTTATCTGCCGCAATATAAGGATAGGGTCGGGTTCGCATATTCTGAACACTATGCCGGCTGTTGATATAGCTTCCGACATATCCCGGGAAATTCTGAGCCGACATCAATTGAAACGTGAGTCCGCCATCGGTAGATTTGTAAAAGGTATAGGTAGCAGCTGTAGAACTTCCTGAATGCGTTACAACATAAACCGCTCCGCCCTGAATATCCCCTTCCGGACCAACACAAACCATCATTCCGGGTAATGATTGGGTATTGAAAGTCCAGGTACTGGTCCAGGTAGCTCCATAATCTGTTGAACGTGCAAATTTCCCCTGACCTGATGAACCAGTCATGGTTGTGTAAACATAATTAGCATAAGGACCCGAGGTCTGATCCGCTGCAATCCAGTTTTTGTCGGAACCTGTAATCGAAATAACAGGATTCGTCCAGGTCTGACCATTATCGGAAGAAACAGCAACTTTGCAACCACCAATACTGGCGCCTGAATAATACATATTCTCGTAATAAAGATGTCCCAGACTATCATAAGCAATCACAATATCCCCTGCTCCGGAATTTCCCCAAGCCGGGTTTGAAGCCGACCAATCATACGCATTGTCAGTACGATATCCAGCACCTCCGGCATTTCCGCCTGAATTCCATGCTCCATAATATTGAAGCGGATTCTGCGGGTTCCCTGAAATATGGGTTTCGGCATAATCTGTACCAATATGAAAATTATCATAATCATCAATGGTAATAACCGAAACTGTCTGATCTGTAACCTTCGGAAGTAGTTTTCTCAACTCCTTGGGCAACTGATCCTTATTTGGATTATCCTGGGCAACAACTTCAACAGAGGAAATTATTCCTGCAACAACCAGTAAAACGAAAAGAAAGGACGCAATTTTTTTCATTATAAGAAATTTAGGTTTTGAATAGTAAACACAAATTGAAATTGAACGTAGTATAAAAGACTAAAACCCATTAAATACAGAATAGTTTACTCAACCCATCAAAAAAGCAGAACGCAAACACCAAAAAAGATGTTTGTCAGATCGAATAAGGCAAAAATGCGTCTTATTTTGAGACAAATAGCCGTACCTTGTAAAAAAAAAACACGATAGAATTTCCAGATCAAAAAATGCAACAAAATTTAAAATTATTCAAAATTCTATTAAATAACTGTTTTACTGATACTTACACCAACACTTATCAAACATTGGTTGTTAATTATTTATATAAATTTGATTCAAACTATGTACTTTTTATTCCGATTTTGTGTCTGATTTTTGGAAGTGAGTGGAATAAAATTCAAAAAATGACCATTTCAGGCCTGCTCTTAAAAAAGACATGTCCTGAAAGTCTATGTTTTTTAGTACTTTTGCAAACTTAACATTCTGAAAGCATTCATAACAAAGGAAATACAAACAGAACTAACTCTAAATATCAACAATATGAGAACATTTACCCGATTTGCTGTCTCAATTGCATTGTTTATCATTGTTTCAGCAGTATCAACAAATGCAGTGGCTTTATCAACAAGTCAAACGCAGACATTAAATCCAATCATTACAGGCAATGTTATTAGCATTTCCTGTTTTGGAAGCCATACCGGAGAAATTGACATAACAGTTTCCCAGGGCACAGCTCCTTATACTTTTCTTTGGTCGAATGGCGAAACTTCTGAAGACCTGACAGGCCTTGCCGCGGGCACCTACACTGTTACTGTAACAGATGCAACAATGTTGAGTGCTTCAGAAACTTATATTATCAGCCAACCCACTCAAACGGTTTTCATGAATGCAATCATTGTAAATGCAAGCTGCAATGGTGGTAATGACGGTGGAATTGCCCTGACTACTATTGGAGGTTCTCCTCCCTATTCCTACCTATGGTCTGACGGATCAACCAGTGAAGATCGCAGTGGATTAACAAGTGGTACTTATACCGTGGTTGTAAATGATTTTGCAGGCAATTGTACGCAACAGAGTTTCAATGTCGCACAAGCTCTACCTATTCTGATCACCGGTTCGATTACAGACAACACCTGTTTTGGCGGCCATGATGGTGCCATTAGTACAACCATTGATCAGGTTAATCCTCCCTATTCCGTCATTTGGTCAAATGGTTCAACTGCACAGAATATTAACAACCTTGCTGCCGGTAACTATTCGATTACCGTCACCGACAACAATAATTGTTCAGGCACTGCAACTTTCGCTGTTGCGGAGCCCGTTGGCGGAATTATTCTTACAGCTGCATCTTATAATGTGACCTGTTTTGGGATGTACGATGGTGCCATCGACCTCACTATCACAGGAGGAGTTGAACCTTATACAATTTTATGGAATTCCGGCAGTCAGGCTGAAGACATCAGCGGACTCGGACCAGGAACATATAATGTACTTATTACAGATGCAGAAAACAATTGTGCCAAAGGCTACTATACTATTACAGAACCCATCGATCTTCTTGTTTCCGGTACTGTAAGCAATGTTACCTGTTTTAATGGTGCAGACGGATTAATCGATCTCACTGTTTCCGGAGGGTCAGAGCCCTATAGTTATTTCTGGAATGTATTTTTTAACGGTCAGGATCTCAATCTGGTTGAAGCCGGGCAATATTTCGTAACTGTCACCGATGGCAATAATTGCACCAAAGAGCTTAACTTTATTGTTTCAGAACCAATACAAATGTCGATTACACCGGTTCTGACCCATGTCTCCTGTTTTGGTGGAAGCAATGGAAAGGTCAATATCACCCCGGCTGGCGGAACCGGTCCATACACATATTTATGGTCTGACGGATCTGTCAACGAGGATCTTCAGAACAAACCCATCGGGAGTTATTATGTAACGGTAACAGATAGTCATGGTTGTACAAAAACAGGTGGTCCTTACATCCTGACACAGCCAACTGATCTGAATGTCACAGAAACTGTAACACAAGTCAGTTGCAACGGTGCCCACGATGCTTCAATTTCTCTTTCCGTTTCAGGCGGAACACCTGGTTACTATTTTACCTGGAATGACTGGGCAACATCAGATACCCGATTCGATTTGAGTCCGGGGCAATACACAGTAACTGTTACAGATTCAAAAGGATGTGAAGATGTTACAGTAGTTCTGATTTATCAGCCTTTTGCTCTTGTTGTTCAGGAAGACATTACAAATAACACTTGTTTTGGAACGGAAAACGGGCAGATAATTGTTACAACAACCGGTGGAGTTGGTCCATACCAGTATCTTTGGGCAAATGGTGCAATTACACCAACAATTTCCAACCTCGCTGCCGGATCATACGGACTTACTGTAACCGACTTTAAAGGATGTACATTCATTGATACTTTTGAAGTTCAACAACCAGATTCTCTATACTTTACATCAGTAGTTGGTGATGTTAGCTGCTATGGGCAATCGAATGGAACTATCGATAATACAGTTGTGGGCGGTACTGCACCTTTTACCTGGCTTTGGAATACCGGTAGTACCTCAGAGGATCTGACCGAATTGCCAACAGGCGTTTATACAGCCACAGTAACAGATGCAAACTCTTGTACATTTATTGGAGAAGTGACAGTATATCAACCACTTCCACTTTCAGTTACTGCGACTATTGAACAAAATTATTGTTTTGGAGCTAATTCAGGTTCCATTTTTACAACAACTGAAGGAGGGACATCCCCATATACCTATTTATGGTCGACAGGTTCAACCGCAGACAATCTGACTGAATTGCCAGCCGGATTTTACACCCTGACCATTACAGATGCACTTGGCTGCACCCTTACCGAAACTTTTGAAATAACACAACCGCTTAATATCTCACTTGCTGCTGTGCCTTCCGATATCAGTTGCTTTGGATTAACCGATGGAAGTATTGATATAACAGTATCCGGCGGAACCCCTGATTACCTGTATCTCTGGAGCAACAACACCTCAAATGAAGATTTAACCGGATTAAGTGCCGGACAATATACCCTCACCGTTACAGATAGTTATCAATGTACTGCCACTGCTTCATTTACCATTATTGAACCGGCTGCATTGGCCATGGTTCCTTCTGTCTCACATGTTAGTTGTTTCGGAGGTGATAATGGTGCAATCAATCTGGCATTAACCGGTGGAACAGAACCGCTCAGTTTCTTGTGGTCGACTGGTGCTGACAGTGAAGATATTGACAACCTTGCAATTGGCACCTATTCTGTTACGATTACAGATTTCAGAGGATGCAATATCAGTGGCAGTTTCCCAATCAATGAGCCCACAGCCTTGTCTTTAACTGCTGTTCCGGGCAATGTCAGTTGTTTCAACGGATCAAATGGAAGCATTGACCTGTTTGTTTCCGGAGGCAGTCCTGATTACACCTATGTTTGGTCGAATGGAGAAACTACGCAGGATCTGGCAGGTCTTGAACCAGGTACTTATGTTGTTACCGTTACTGACCTGAATAATTGTTCTGCCAGTCTTGACATTAGTATTACGGAACCCCTGCAGGTAATTTTTGTAACAGAAAGCATTGATCTTGTAAATTGCACTGGTGAATCAAATGGAAGTGTAAATATAACTCCGACCGGTGGAACAACACCATATTCATTTAGCTGGTCCGATGGTTCAACGAATGAAGATTTGACTGGCGCTTCCGTTGGCAATTATTCAGTAACCATCACCGATGCGGATAATGCGTGTACTATTTTGAGTTATTCAGTCGGACAGGTGATTCCGGTAACAGTATCCGGTATACAGGATAACAATATTTGTTTTGGATGGACGATCGGAGCTATTCAGATAACTGCAAATAATGGAACTACACCTTATACATATGTATGGAGTGATTTAATAACGGATGAAGACCGCTTCGGTCTGGCTGCAGGGGTTTATTCCCTCACCGTTACAGATGCTAATCTTTGTACGACTACAGCGTCTTTTGAAATCACACAACCGAATGAAATCATTGCTGCCGGGCAAATTAATGATGTCAGCTGCTTTGGAGGTTCTAACGGTGTAATTGACATTACCGTAACAGGTGGAACAGCCGGGTATACATATTTATGGAATGATGGTAGTCCACTGGGAGATCGTGTTGGAGTAATTGCCGGCATATATACGCTCACAGTTACAGATAACCTTGCCTGTACAGCTACTTTCTCCTATACAGTAGAACAACCTGATGAAATCGTTCTTACAAATACCACTGTTCCTGTTGGTTGTAACGCAGGTTCAAACGGAAGCATTGACCTCCACATTGCTGGTGGAGTTTCTCCATATGAAGTAATCTGGAGTACAGGCGAAACAACAGAAGACATCATGGGACTTACAAGTGGAACTTACACTGTCACCGTTACGGATGCAAACGAATGCGTTTCTACAGCCAGCGTTCTCATTTCAGAACCAGTTGAAATTATTGTGATATCAGAAACAGTTGTTCCGGTAAGCTGCCCCGGCGGTTCAAACGGTTCTATTGACCTGACTGCCATCAACGGCACAGAACCATACACATATACCTGGAGTACGGGTTCAACATCTGCTGATCTGACAGGTCTGACCGTGGGCTCGTATACGGTCACCGTGAGTGATGACGCAGCAAATTGCACTGTAAAAACGATTACAGTCGGACAAACTCCCCTACTCGTTATTACATCTTCCGTTATACCTGCCCGATGCTTTGGCGAATCAGACGGGAGTATTGCTCTTACCATAACAGAAGGGAACACTCCCTTTACCTATGAATGGAACAATGGAGAAACCGGATCAGAAATCAGCGGATTAATTGCAGGTATGTATTCTGTAACTGTTACTGATTTTGCAGGATGTACCAATTCTGCTATTATTGAAGTAACTGAACCACAAATTCTTATCCTTGATTTTGTTGCAACGCCAAATTCATGCTATGGTATCCCTGACGGATCAATAGACCTGACCATCACCGGTGGAACTCAACCCTATTCGGTGGAGTGGGCAGATGGCAGCTTGGATGAAGACCGAATTGAATTAACCCCTGGCATGTATAATGTAACGATTCGGGATGATCATAACTGTAAAACCACTGCAGATATCGAAATTACAGAACCTGCTCCTGTTACAGGTACAATCGATCCTGATTATCAGAACTTACTCTGCAGCGGAGATCAGCTTGCTCCTATTTCCTTTATTCCTGATTTTTACCTGCCTGAAGAAGCTGGTTACTACTGGTACAGAACCAATACTGAACATCTCACAGGCTTGCCGGAATCAGGAACAAGTCCTTTAACAGGATCCCTGACAAATACAACCACTGAACCACAAACTGCACTTTTTGTGATTGTTGCAACTGTTGGTAATTGCGAAGGGCAGCTTTTCTTTGCAACGATAGATGTTCCATCACCACCGGCTATTGAATTTATTTACTCGGATATTCTTTGCTACGGAGGTGTTACTACGTTGCGGGTTGAAGGAAATGGCGGCACACCTCCCTATACAGGAGAAGTGATTGAAACAGTAGCTGCCGGGACCTACTCATATTCGATTACCGATGCAAACGGTTGTATCGCAACTGCATCAGTAACAATAAATCAACCTGATACGCTCACATTGAATGCCCTTGTTATTCCCAATAACTGCTCGCTGGGTGAAGAAGGTATTATTGCTATGACAGCCAATGGCGGGACCGCACCTTATTATTTCAACTGGGCTGATGGTCCGCTCACTCAAAATCGTACAAATCTTGAATCCGGCACATATTATGTAACTGTAACAGATAACAATGCCTGCCAGACAGCCATGCCAGTTGAAGTAGGATATAATCATCCGAGTCCGAGTGGATTTATTGCCACCGGTCTGACAGCCTGTAACAACATCCCGCATGAAATCGAGGTTCATCTGACCGGTACACCACCGTGGACAATTCAATATTCAAATGGTTATGATACACTTAGCAAAACAGGTATTCTGCACTCACCTTACACATTCAATATCAATATGTTGGTAAATACAGAACTCACCCTGGTTTCAGTTTACGACCTCTATTGTGAAGGACAGGTATTGGGTGGCACCCAGATTGTACAGGTGTACGATCTACCAACAGCAGCATTGACCCAACCAGCTCCGGCTTGTCCGGGAGAGGATTCTTTCCTCGAAGTTAACCTCACAGGAACGGGTCCATGGAATCTGACCTGGTCAGACGGAAATACACATGAAGTTAACAACATCATGCAAAGTCCTTATTACATTCAGGTTAATCCGATAGCAACAACTACATATAGTTTACTTTCTGTTGAAGATATCCATTGCTCCGGGTTCAGTCTTGGAAATGCAAAAACCTTGACTGTTTATACACGTCCTACCGCACACATTACAGGCAATAAGCAAAATTGTGCAGGCGAACCGGTTAATTTAAATGTTTCTTTAACAGGAACCGGCCCATGGCAAATTGTTGCCTTCGACGGAACTAATTACATTACGGTAGATGGAATAACAAACAGCCAATACGTTCTTGTTGTTAGTCCTGTTATTTCAAGCACCTTTGTAATTTCATCCGTAACTGATAGTCATTGCAGCGGAATCACAAGCGGAAGTGCAACTGTTTTTGTACACCCAAGACCATCAGTCAGTATTCAGGCTGTAGATACCATCTGTAACGGTGATGCAACATCCATTTTCTTCCATCTTACAGGAACACCGCCCTGGAATATGGTCTGGAATGATGGTCAACCCCATTCTGTATTCAACATTACATCTTCACCTTATACAATTCTTGTACAACCCGGCAACAGTCAGACCTATGTTGTGACTGTTTTACAGGATTTCTATTGCAATGCCGTTGTTCCCGGAGAACCACATTACCTGACTGTTTCCCCGCTGCCAACCGCCAGTATGAGTGCTCCTTCATCGTCATGTTATTTAACCGGGGT
Source organism: uncultured Bacteroidales bacterium (assembly GCA_964386485.1). Lineage (GTDB taxonomy): Bacteria > Bacteroidota > Bacteroidia > Bacteroidales > CAIXZF01 > CAIXZF01. The sequence continues at coordinate 16,517 of CAYLTH010000053.1, forward strand.
TGACCTCCAGGTTAACCTCACCGGAACACCTCCATGGAGTTTTACATGGAATGATACTGAAGCTCACGTTGTGACTGATGTTTATACTTCACCCCACTACATCCACATTACACCGAATAACATCGGAACATATTGGTTAACACAGGTTAGCGATGCAAATTGTGATGGGAACATTATCAGCATGCCATTCCAGATTGAAATTCTTCCTACTCCGGATGTAACGCTCAATCTGGCAAATGAATACACGCTATGCGCCGGTACAACAATCAATGTAACCGGAGCAGTCAGTTTTGGGATTGCTCCTTTCAGCCTTGTTTACCGCGATGAAAATAACCAGGTTCAGGTTCTGCAGAATTTACCATACAACTTTGATTTTACGATTACCCCTCCTCTTGTTGCCGGATCTTACAATTACAGCTTCCTGTATATCTCCGACAACAATGGTTGTATCCGCAATTACAATCAGGATTTTGTAGTCAATGTGGCGAATTCACCGGTGGTAAATGCCGGGGATGACGTAAATCTGAGTTATGGACAATCTATCCAGTTAAATGGAAGTGTTGTTGGTGGTACAGAGCCTGTTACCATTACCTGGTATCCACAAACATTTCTGAATAACCCCACTATTCCTGATCCTGTATGTACACCTTATGAAACAACTACCTATTCGCTGGTTGCCGTTGATGCCAATGGTTGTCAGAATTCAGACATCGTAACAGTTTTTGTGGATGTCAGTTTATCTGTTTATGGCGAAATTAACTACGACAATTTCAATAAAACCCCGATGAACGGAACTATTGTGAAGGCATTTAACAATCAGAATGTACTGATTGCAACCGACACAACAGACGCCACCGGGTTCTATGATTTCCTGACCCTGCCGGCCGGAGTATATCATCTGAATTTCGAAACCGATAAAATTCATGGTGGAGTAAATGCGACTGATGCACTTTTAATCATGAAACATTTTGTCCAGATCTCTTTACTTCAGGGTTTGAAAATTGAGGCCTGTGATGTTGATGGGTCAGGATATATTAATTCTCTTGATGCGCTGGTCGTAGCGAAACGGTTTACCGGACAGATTAATTCGTTTAATGTTCCGGACTGGGTATTTGAAGAAACAAGCTTTTCCATTCCGGCCTTACAGGCTCAGCAAAATGTATTGGTGCTTTGTTCAGGTGATGCCAATGGATCCTACATTCCGGGTACTAAATCAGAACCGGGTTTAAAAATGGTGTCAGCAGGACAATTAAATTATGCTCCGGGTTCTGAAATCCGAATCCCGGTCAGCATAGATCAATCTGTTGAATTAGGTGCTGCCTCGATTGTACTGCAATACAATTCTGATGAACTTGAAGTGACCGGCATTGAACCCATTCTGCTGAATGATGCAATTTATACTGTATCATCAGATGAAATCAGGATATCCTGGTACTCACTGAATCCGGGAAGAACAGAACCTTCCGATGTGCTTTTCAACATTATTGCACGCACAAAACAAGTTGTTTCTGACACTTATCTTGTTGCAGGTGCCGGATGTGAACTGGCAAATCCTGATGCCACTGTACTTCAGAATATCAGCCTGGTGTTCCCAAAATTGGCTTTAAGCACAGAAATCACGCCTGTCTTCTCAATCTATCCGAATCCTGCAACTGAATTTATTACGATCTCGGCAGATTCTAAAACAGAAGGAAACTTCAGGATTGAGTTATTCAATCAGATCGGTGAAAAAGTTCTAACCCGGAATCTTATGAATAAATCAGGTGAAACCCAATTTATCCTGAATATTAAAAACATTGAACCCGGTGTTTATACCGCGACCATTTTTGATGAAGAAAACGGCAATCTCGTTAAACACACACAGAAAATAGTGATTATCAAATAATTGAATTCAGGCTTGTAATTAAAGGCCATCCTTCGGGGTGGCCTTTTTTATTTATATTCATTCTAAATTGCGGCCGCAATTTCAATCTAAGTCATTCATTCCAAGAATTTTAGATTTTATATGCAGCTTAAAGACTTAAGAATTAACAATCAGTTGTTTACAAGTTTCATTTTGTATTGTAAATTGCTTGAGTTTTTTAGAAATGCTTTTAAGACTGTTTTCATACTTCTTAATTCACCTTTCTTAAAAAACACAAAAGGGTTAAAATAATAGTTTACTGACACCAGGGCTTTTGAAAAAAAGATTTGATAAATATCAGGATTGTTCCTGACCTGCTATTCGTATGCAAATACGGATAGCTTTATATATTTTACAGAATTGCTGCTCAAAAAACAAGAAAAATATTTAATAATTTCTAATCTTTATCAGTATGAAAAATTTTACCTTATTGAAGAGTCTGGTAATACTTACAGGCTTAATTTTTGGAATTTATGTTGGGGGATCGTATGCACAGGTTACTGTATCCGGTGCTGTATCTGGTAATGGCACGTATACAACACTGGGTGCTGCCTTCACAGCAATCAATGGTGGTGTTCAAACTGGAGCTGTAATCTCCATTTCAATCACGGCAAGCACCAATGAAGGAGCTACAACGGCCTTACTAAATGCCAATTCATGGACATCCCTTACCATTCAACCATCAGGAGGTGCCTGGACTATCACCGGTGCCCCGGCTGCTGGAAGTCAGTTAATTGACTTTTCAGGAGCTGACAATGTCACGATTGATGGGTTAAATTCAGGAGGAAGTTCTTTAGCAATCTCAAATACAACGGTTTCATCAACAAGTGGAACCTGTACGATGCGGTTTATTGGGGGTGCAACCAACAATACCATAACCAGATGTAATATTTTAGGGTCCGCCACCATGGCAGTCGGAACAAATGGAGGGAATATTTACTTCGCAACAGATGGAACTACTACAAATGGAAATGACAACAACACAATATCATTTTGTAATATAGGGCCTGCAGGAGCAAATTTACCCAGCAAGGGAATTTATGGCAACGGCTCAACAACAAACACTGCCTTAAACAATAGTGGAATCATTATCACGGACAATAACATTTTTGATGTGTTTGGGGCGGCTGTCATCAGTGCTGGTATATATATTGGCGGAGGCTGCACAGACTGGACCATTTCAAATAATAAATTTTATCAAATGGCTACCCGGACACAAACAACGAGTGCATTGCATTCTGCGATATCAATCTCTAATTCCACATCAGGAAATAACTTTCTGATTAGCAATAATATAATCGGATATTCCAGTGCCGCTGGAACAGGTACTTACACGATCACCGGTGTATCTAATACCTTTAGAGCAATAAATTTGAGTGTAGGAACCACAACAGCAACAAGTGTGCAGGGAAATACATTTACAAATATTAGTCAAACAACTGCCGCTTCTGGAACATCGTCCTCATCACCATGTATGATGATATATATTGGAAGCGGATTGGTTAATGTTGGTAATATTACAGGCAACATTATTGGAAGTATGACATCTACCGGTGCTATTAGTTATACATCAAGTTCCACAAGTACCAGTGATGTTAATGTTATTTTCAACTTTGGGTCAAGTGCCTTCACCTGTTCCAACAACTCCATTGGTGGTATTACTGCGGCCAATTCAAGCACTGGTGCTGCAAACATATATTGTATCCGATATAATACCGGCTCTGGTGTAACTTCTACTATTCAAAACAACATTATTGGTGGGACCATCGCTAATTCAATTCAAAGTACCACAGCAAGTACATCATCTGCTGTAAACGGAATTGTTGCCGCAAATGCCAATTCAACGATTACCGGGAATACTGTACGAAATTTAACGGCTGCCGGAGGGACCGGAACATCAAGTACTTCATCTGTCGTAGGTATTTCCTGCACATCATCCTCTGTAAACAATACAGTAAGTCAGAATACAATACATACCCTGACAAACACAAACAGCAGCGCTGCTGTTTCAGTAGTTGGCATGTATTATACCGCTTCCTCAGGCACAAATCTTGTCTCCAGGAATTTCATCCATTCACTTAACGTTGCCAGTGCGACAGGTATTATGAGTGGTATTCACGTGGGTGGAGGTACAACAACGTATCAGAATAACATGATCCGCCTGGGGATTGATGCCTCAGGAAGCGCTATTGCTACAGGTTGTGCCATTAATGGAATCAACGAACCCCTTGGCACTGATAATTTTTATTTTAATAGTGTTTATATTGGCGGAACAGGAGTTGGAGGTTCGTCCAGCACATTCGCATTCAATAGTACACAGACTACTAATACCCGATCATTCAGAAATAATATTTTCTACAATGCCAGAAGTAATGGTGCAGGAACTGGGAAACATTATGCTGTTCAGGTTGGCGGGACAACTGTGAATCCTACAGGCTTGACTGTCAATAACAACGACTACCTGGCCAATGGAACAGGAAGTGTTTTTGGGCGTTTTAATGCACTCGATGTACTAAGCCTTGATGCCTGGAGAACTGCGGTTGGACAAGATGCTGGTAGTTTTTCTTATGATCCTCAGTATATTACCCCAGGAGGTACATCATCAACAGTTGATTTGCACATAAGTGCCTCCAATCCAACACCGGTTGAAGGGAGTGGTTTTGATATCGCTTCAGTTACGGATGATTTTGACGGTCAAACCCGGTCTTCACTGGGTCCTGTTGATATTGGAGCAGATGCCGGTGTTTTCGTGATGTTGGATATTTCTGCTCCAACTATTGCCTATACTCCATTGGCAAATACCAGCAGCACTTTGAACCGGACTATCACGGTAACGATTACAGATGCCAGTGGAATACCTACTTCGGGTATTGGACTGCCCACGCTGTATTGGAAAATCGGTGCCGGGTCTTACTCTGCCGTACAGGGAGTATCGATCGGAAGTAACCAATATACATTCACGTTTGGAGCCGGTGTTGTTCTTGCAGATATCGTTTCTTATTATATTGTCGCTCAGGATAATGCGACAGCTATAAATGTAGGTGCGTTTCCATCAGTGGGAGCAAGCGGGTATACTGTTAACCCTCCTGCCGTTTCAACAGCACCGACCACACCCAGCACATATACCATTCTGGGATCAATTTGTGGATCAAAAACGATTGGTGCCAGTGGTGCAGATTATACCACAATAACCGCGGCTGTGGCTGATTTAAACACAAAGGAAATTACCTGTCCGGTTGTATTTAGCCTGATTGATGCAACCTATCCATCTGAAACTTTCCCGATTACAATTAATGCAAACTC
>CAYLTH010000054.1:0-2463 GCA_964386485.1 uncultured Bacteroidales bacterium
CTGGTTCGATACGGCAGAGGTTTATGGCAACGGAGCTTCCGAAAGAGCTTTGGCTTCATCGCTCATCGAAATTGGCAAAAAGCCGGGGGAAGTCATTGTGGCGACCAAATGGTGGCCTATGTTCAGATTCGCTTCAAACATCCGGAAAACAATTGATCAGCGGTTGGAGGCCCTTACCCCTTACCCCATCGATCTTTACCAGGTTCACCAGCCCTATGGTTTTTCAACCATAAAAGCCGAAATGGAAGCCATGGCGCAACTGGTAAAAGAACACAAGATCCGGTATGTCGGGGTCAGTAATTTCTCGGCTGATCAGATGAGAACGGCCTGGGAAGTTCTTCAGAAACACAATATTCATCTGGTTTCCAATCAGGTACGGTATAATCTGCTCCACCGGAAGATTGAATCAAATGGGACAATGCAAACGGCTAAAGAACTCGGAATTACCATCATCGCCTATTCTCCGCTGGCGCAGGGGCTGGTTACCGGCAAGTTTCACGATCATCCCGAACTTTTGAAAAATATCGGCATGCGTAAATATTCTTCGTCCTTTAAACCAGCCGGTCTGGAAAAAAGCAGGCCACTTGTAAAAACGGTTCAGGAACTCGCCACCAAATATGGAGTTACTTCATCCCAAATCGCACTCAACTGGCTGATTAATTTTCATGGGGATACGGTGGTGGCCATTCCCGGCGCTACCAAAGAATCGCATGCAAGAGAAAATGCAGGCGCTATGACGTTTTCGCTGACTGCAGAGGATCTGTCCTTGCTTGATAAAAACAGTGCGCTGTTCAGATAGATACCTGCACATCTGCACATCCGCACATCTGCACATCTGCACATAACAATTTGCATATCTGCCAATTTTCTAAAGAATCTACAAATTTGCAAATATGCGTATTTGCTGATGTGCAGGCCGTTATATCATTACCAAACAGAGAATGGTTTACAGCGGGAAACTGATTATGGAGTAAGTCTTACAAATTTCTGATTCAGCATCCGGTTTCCGTCGCAGATGACAATCATATAGAGGCCTGGAATGAAAATATGCAGCGCGATGGTTTGTGTTTGGCCGGGTTTTAAGTTTCCGGTTTGAACAACATGTCCGTAAATATCAACAATTGAATAGGCTGCTATAGTGCTTATTGGCTGATAAGCGAACTGAATACTGCCAACAGCCGGATTCGGATAAATACTGATCACGGGTATTCCGGAAGGTTCATGAATGCTCAGAATTTCGGGGATGGATCTGCGGAAAACGCCATTCCCCAGGGTTCCTGTAAACAGATAATTGTCCTGAACTGCAAGTGAACGCGGTCTTGCACCATTCAGGCCTTCATTGATTCTGAACCAGTTATCACCTTTATTGAGCGAATAAAAAATGCTCGAATCCTGAGTTGTGAGAAAGAGGATATCCTCATAAGCAATTGCACGTAAAGTATTTAGACTGGTTAATCCTGTATTGACGGCCACCCAGGTATTTCCACCATCTTCCGAGCGAAATATCCCTTCACTCATATCCAGAGCATAAATTTCATTTTTGTGAATCAACAGATCCATGATGCGCGGTTCGGGAGGACCTGCATTCACAGGAAACCAGCTGATTCCCACATCTGTTGACCTGAAAAGACCAGCCATAGTACCTGCAAAAATGGTATCGCCACTAGCCTCTATAGCATTAACATCACTGAAGGGGACCCCGTTTTGTATCGGAACCCAAAGCGTTCCGTTGATGTCGTTCCGCAAAACACCACCGCCGTCGGTTCCCGTATAGGCGAAGTTTCCGTCAATTGTAATACAATTTACATTCGGGCTTGATAGTCCGTTATTACAGGTTTCCCATAGTTCGCCCTGGTTTGCAGTATACGAAATACCCAATCCGCTCTGTACGATGAATGCATGATTTTCACGTACATCGATGTCCCAGGCTCGTGGCAGATACAAGCCGGAATTAATGGGTTTCCAATGATTTCCAAAATCTTCGGAACGGTACATTCCGGTGAGTGTAGCGGCAAAAATTGATGTTGAATTGGAAGCCATGCCCATTACCCCGGCACAGGCCAGGGATGAGCTTACATGCGTCCAGCCGGTATTTCCGGGTCCGGGAGCAAAAACACCATTGAAGGTGCCTGCAACGATATCTCCGTCATAGGTGCAAAATGAACTCACCTGGGCAATGGAGAGACCATTGTTATTTGCAGTCCAGTTTTGTCCGGAATCGGTCGAGCAGAAAATCCCCATGGGTGTTGCAGCATAAACTTTCCCATTGTTCACCGTCACGGCTTCGACCGGGAAATAGGGGAATGGGAATCCGCTACCGGTTCGCTCCCACGAAGGCTGTGCAACCGAACTGCGGTACATGCCAAGATCGCATCCTGCATAGACCCATTCTCCATCGGTGGCGATTGACCAGCACCGCATGATTGGTTCTCCCTGATCTATCCTGGTCCAGGTATGTCCATT
>CAYLTH010000054.1:2563-10774 GCA_964386485.1 uncultured Bacteroidales bacterium
ATATAGATTCCATCATTGAAAGAAGCAGCATAAAGCTTGCTGCCAACAGTGGTCATGGCTTTAACCCATCCCTGACACGGTCCGTCGTTAGCGGGTTCCCACTGGGCATGTGTTGTTTGAAGAAACAACAATGAAATCAGAATAATCAGGAAGGGTTTGGCAGCTTGTTGCAGGATATGTTTCATGTGTATAGGTTTATCGTGGATAAAATACCGGGAACACAAAAATTAAGACCAGTGAAAAACAAGGATGACCGCTCAGATGCTCGTAAAGTTAAGAAATATTTTTATCGCTACAATAGATTAATAATCACCCCTGCATATGGTGAGGCAGGAAGATATCTTTCAGGAATTTACGCAGCGAGAAGCTGGAGAAATGAAGCAAGCGGTGATTCAACAGGTAATTGATAACACGCTTCTCGGCATACTGATGAACAGGCAGTAATATACATAGCAGTATGATCTTGATTGACAGCACTTTCCAGGGTTCTCCATGCGTCAGGGTATGGATCTTTTCATCGATCAACAGAATCAGAAATTCAAAAAGAAAGATCAGCGAGAAGAATCCGGCGAAATGGATGGTCCACTTGGGGACCCGGAAACTTCCGAGGATGATAACCAATACAAAGACGACAACCATCGCCACTACAATCGCGGTATATTGAAGGTTATGACGTTGGATTTCAGCTTCCTTTTTCCGGGCAAGCGCTTCATCCCGCATGCGCGCGGTGTTGTCGATTTCGAGAAGCAGCAATTCATCCTTTTTGGTGCTGTTTACCAGGCTGTCGGAGAGTTTTTCCTTTTTTTGGGCGAAGGAAAGTGCTTCTTTATATTCGCCAAGGGCTGAAAGTGTATTTTCCATTTCTGTGGCTGCCCGGATTGTAAAATAGAGGTTGGTTGTGGTGGCTGCAATTTCATAAGCTTCCCGGAAGACTTCAGCCGCTTCTTTATTCATTTGATGCCGGTTATAGAACTGACCCAGGCGGATATAGAAGTTTGTTTTAAAGAGTTTGTTCGGATGATCATCCGTCAGTTCTTTTGCCCTTGCGAAGAAGTATTTTGCTGAATCCACATCTCCTGAAACCTCGCATATAAAGGCTTTAACACGACAATAGTTTCCTGGATCATTCTCCGAAAGACGCGTTAATTCAAGCGGATAGGTTTTTGTGTAAAAGGTTTTAAGATCCCCAAACTTCTCAGAATTAATCAGATAGGAGCGGTACAACGCCAGTGTTTTATCCCAAAGGCTGGTATTGCCCGAATGCCGTGCATAGGTCAAAAGAGCGGATATATTGACTTCATTGACTTTACGCCTGGAGTTGTTATTAATATCCTCCAATTCGAAGATGATCTTCATCAGGGCCAGCGAATCCACTTTTTTCTGACTTTTCAGAATCTCCGCCTGCTTTAGTTTATACTCGATGCTCTTATCGAAATCGCGCCGCAGATTGTAAAACTGGGCAAGAACATTGAAGCATCTGGCTTTGTAAAGGTCATTCCCCGATTTGTCGGCAATACTTAAGGCCTGTAGGTAATTTCTGAATGCTTCTACAATTTGGTTACGGTTCTCCAGACAGGAACCAATTTTAAGGGTGCTCAGAATTTTAAGCGTGTCATCCTGCAGATTCTCAGCAATTGTATGGCTTCGGTAAGCGAAATCAAGCGCCTTGTCAAACTTGTATGCACTCTGGTTGGCATTGCAACAATTCGTGAGGGTTCGCCATGCGAGGTATGGATTTTCGATACTTCCGGTCAGTTCTTCCGCCCTGGCTGCGATTTCCAGCCTGTCTGTCGTGAATGCCGAATAGTCCAGTATCTCAATAAAATCATTATATGTATTGAGAACCAGTACCTTATCATAGGTGCTTTCTGCTTTCTGCACCGCAATTTTCAAAAGCTTTTCAGCTTCCTTCATGTTATTAACGGTGCCCATTTCCAAAGAAGCCTTTCTGACAAGCCCTCGTATTTCCAGCGTTTCAGGTTTATGGCTTATTTCGGATGGATCCTGACTGGCTTTATCTTCCGGACCTGAACATCCCGACAGGAGAACAATGCCTATAAAAGCTATCAATATCCGGTAAATCACATACTGGATTTTCAAACACATAGTGGAGCAGGTTTTGGAGACAGTATTTGAATTCCAATGGTTTACGAATAATTAAAAAAAAAGTTCCGGTAAAAAAATATTCATATTAAAAACGGTATTTATTTAATTATTTCTAACTTTATCGTTCACAAAAAAACCAGCCTTATGAAAAACCCTGACATTCCGGCAATCAACAAGCCCGGAACACGTACATTATCGTACATCGCAAGCGCTATTGGCATTGCAATCGTTTCCTTTGGAATTGGCTATTTCTATGCCTACCAGCCAGAAGGAGAGGAAATCAGCACATCAAAGATTTCCGTAGAAAAGGCAAATGCCTATTTCAATGCCTATTATAAACAGGCAAGACCCGAAGATTCCATTCTTAAAGGGATACTTGTGTCGAGAGATGAGTATAAAACGATGCAACTTCTTTTTGAAAACGAGACCACTGCCGGAGTCCGAATCTATTTTGGGATAAATGGCAATCAGGATGTTAGAATGATGACAGGATATTCTGCAGAAAACAGAGATATTCTGGAACCCATTTTTCTGCTGGATGGGAGTGTTTCAGACCTTTGCCCGACCATTTGCGATATACAATCCCCGATCACTGTAAATGTGGAATAAACCGCTACAAACCAACATTATGAGCCTGTTCACTGTGTCCTTTCCGCGTTTTGCAAGAGTTTGCGGGATGCTCCTTGCTGCTTTTTTGATTCAATCCGGCTATGCTCAGCAAGCCATCCCCTATGAGCAGAATTTCCCGGCAGCGAGCTTTCCGGTCGGTTGGACGGTACAGTATACCGGCATTACAGCAACGATCTGGAGTGTGGTTTCCGGTAACAGTGCCGGAGGATTCGGCAATGAAGCCAAAGCCCAGCCTGCATATCAATCCGGGATCAGCCGGTTGGTGATGCCGGCATTTAATACCACCGCCCTGAGTGAACTTCGGCTCAGTTTCCGGCAACAGCTCAGTGTTTTCGACCGTTTTGGTCTGTGTTTTAAAGTACAATCCAGTGCGGACGGGACAAACTGGACTGATGAGGAATTCGTGCATTCAGTTAGACAAGGATCTATTGCGGCGGAATATAAAAGCATGATTATCCGGCATAATCTCGGAGATACCACCTGGCTGGCTTTTGTTCTCGAAGGGAAACATGATGATTTTATAGGTTGGAAAATCGATGATATTTATGTCGGGAATTTCACTGCCCAGGCCAATTGCCCAACCAACCAAAGTCCGAATTACAACCAGACCAATGTTCCTGTTATTGGAGCATTAAGCTGGAAAACTGGCCTTTATTCGATGGGGAATACTCTATTCTTCGGCACTGACAATCCTCCCACGAATATCGTGAACGGAATTGATCTGGGATTACAGCAACGGTACGACTATCCACCCTTACAACCGAATACCCAATATCGCTATAAAGTATTGACATACAATGATAACGGAGTAAAACCATTTTGTTCCAATGTTGTCTTTACGACTGTTCCTACCGTGTCTCTACCGTTTTCCGATAGTTTTCCCACAATTTCTTTAGCCTCTTCCTGGGTACAGCAAACCGCTATTACAGAAGGGTTTACGACAATATTGTGGTACTTGAGTTCCGGGTGGAATTATGCAGGAGGAACTACCTCTGAGCTCACACATTTTTATCAGGATGCCACCGGAATGAGCCGGATTATTACACCCCCATTAAATACGACCGGCCTTTCTGAAATTGCCCTGAAACTCAACCACAAAATTAAATCGCTGATTCCGGGGCTAAACCTTAAAATCCAAAGCAGTGCCGACGGCGTGACCTGGACTGATGAACAGATCTGGTCAACTGACAACGGGGATGTTGGTCCCGAACCCTTTACACTGGCCATCCATCATAATCTTGGAAATTATACATTTATCAGTTTCACCATTGAAGGAGATATGAAGGCCTTCTATGGCTGGTATATTGATAATATTGTGATTTCCAATGTTTCCGGTGTTCCCGGATGTGTTTCCCAGATATCGCCTGCTGATTCTGCAACCGGTGTTTTGCCCGGGGTTGATTTTAGCTGGAATCCGGTACCTGCAGCCAGTGGGTATAAACTGTATCTCGGTACCGACAATCCACCTACCACGATCCACAACGGACTGGATGTAGGGAATATCCACAAAATCAAAGTTGCCGGACTTCAACCCGGACAAAACTATCATTGGCGTATTGTTCCCTATAACCAGAGCGGGTTGGCATCCGGTTGTCCGGTCCGGGTTTTTACGATGATGCCGGCACAACCCGTTCCCTTTGCAGAAGATTTTATGAGTCAGCAGTTACCGACAGGCTGGCTTCCTCAATGGTCAGGCTTTCTAACCGGGACGATCTGGAAAACAAAACCGATATCGGGTCCGCTGGCACCCTATATTCTGGCCGCTATTTCCGAAAACCAGGATGGGAATGGCCTGAGCAGACTGGTTTTCCCGCCGTTGACAACCGATAGTGCATATAACCTGAAACTGGCATTCAAATTTTTGTTTCTGTCAGTTGATACCGCTGCAACGATCAAAATACAAAGTAGTCCGGATTGCCTGAACTGGACGGACCTTGACTGGTCCTTAACCACAGCAGCCGGGTATAACAGTACAACGTATGAATTGGCTCAGGTTCTGACGCCTGCTTTTACGGGAGCTACAACGTATCTTTCTTTCCTGGTCGAGGGAGACATTGATGATCTGAATGTATTGTATATCGACAGTATACGTTTAACCCCCGTGTATTACAGACCACCCTGCAACACATTGGTCAGGCCGGCTCATCAGGCAACTGATATTGATCTGAATACATCCCTGGCCTGGGTCAGGAACACCCTTGCACTGGGATATCATTTGTATCTTGGAACCGATTATCCGCCCACAAATATTTTAAACGGACTGAATGTTGGTTCGGATACCCTCTGGCGCGGTATGGTATTCAATCCAACAACAACCTATTATTGGAAAGTTGTTCCGTATAATGCTGCCGGAAATGCGATTCTGTGTCCGATATGGAGCTTTAGCACATCGGCTCCTTTCCCGCTGCCCTTATCCGAATCCTTTAATTCAACGGTCTTTCCGGCGCACTGGAAAATGGAACAATTCGGCGAAAACACCATTTGGTCACATGTTCATTGGGGTCCTGTCGGGTCTGTTGTCGGGTATATGCAGGCTGATATGTTTCCTGAGACGTATTTTTTAAACCAGGGAACAACCCGACTTATCACCCCGCCCCTGAATACAACAGGACTTTCCATGCTGAATCTCCGGTTCATACATACCTATGAAGATTTCGGAAACGGGGTTACCATCAAAATCCAAACCAGTTCGGATGGCTTGAACTGGTCGGATGAAAGCTGGTATTTTCACGGCGGAAACGGCGACCTTGATAATGATACGGTTACGGTTATGCTGGGTCAGCATGTCGGGAATATTACGTTTGTTTCGTTCACAATAGAAGGAGGGTTGGGAGCATTTCATCAATGGAAGCTGGATGATATCCTGATTACCGCCGGCACGGGAATTCCGTCATGTATCGGCACGTTATACCCTCCGGATGACATGATTGGTGCGGCTGAAGTATTAAAATTAAGCTGGGAAATGAATCCCATGGCAACTTCATACAGCCTTTATGTGGGTACCGATTATCCTCCCACCAATGTACTCAACAATTTTTCTACAGGAACTCATAATGAATATAGGCTTGGTACACTGCAACAGGAAACTCAATATTACTGGAAGGTTGTACCCCATACACCATTCGGATCACCCGCGGGCTGTGCCATTCAGTCGTTTACTGTTACCGATACCAAAGATTTACCTTATACCAACAATTTTGACGAAAGTTATTTCCCGGCAGGATGGCGGCAGGAACATAGCGGAGAGGGTGTACTTCAGGATATCTGGGGAGTTGCCGATACGAATCTGGCAGGAGGAAATAAGCCGGAGATAAAAGCAGTCGGATACAATGATGCGGGGATATCCCGGTTGATATCACCTCCTCTGAATACTGAAAACTACGAGTATATAACCTTGACATGCAAGCATTTATATAAAAAGGATTTTTACAATGCGGAGATGATTCTTCAATCCAGCACGGATGGGATTAATTGGACAAACGAGGAGGTATTGTTTATTGGAGGAATGAATATGACATATCCGGCTACGATTTCTGTAAAAGTCACTCAAAACCTGGGGGCGAAAACCTACCTTGCCTTTACCGTTATCGGGAATCACAATGCTATCAAGACCTGGCAGATCGATAATATCAGTATTCTTCCACAGATTGATAATGAGCCTGAAATTTTTTCGATTTCTGCTCCTTCCTATATTTGTCAGGGTTCTCCACCTGTTCCGGTTACGCTGAGCGGGTCGCAGTTGAATGCTGAATACCGGTTTTTTCAGGGTACAACACAGGTTGGCCCGGTCGTTGCCGGAACCGGTCAACCCCTCATCTGGCCCGATCAACCAGCCGGAACTTACCATGTTTTAGCAAAATATCACGGAGAAATTGCCCAGATGACAGGTGGGAAATTTATAGCCAATGCACCTTTACCGATACCTGATGCAGGACCGGATATCAATATAAATGCAGGCCAGACCGCACAACTGGAGTGTATTGTTAGCAGCGGAGCACCTCCATACAACTATCTCTGGTCACCTGCTGCGAGTTTGAATGATCCCACGCTGCCCAATCCCCTGGCATCTCCTTTATCAACTACGCTCTATACTGTTTCAGTAGCGGATTCTAAAAATTGCGGAAATTCAGATACGGTTTCTGTAACGGTTCTGGCGGGTGGCTTCATCATTAATGGGACACTTTCCTATCACAACAGCATCCTCTCTCCACTGACCAATTGCCAGGTAAACCTGATGCAGAACGGAATTCAGGTTCAGACTTCTACGACCGATGCTGCCGGAGCTTTTAGTTTTAGCGGGCTTAGTCCGGGCAATTATTCCTTTACAGTAAGCATCCCGAAAGCCTGGGGTGGAGGGAATTCTGTTGATGCCTTACTCATTATGCAACATTTTGTGGGTATGGCGACTTTAAGCGGATTGCCCTTGCTGGCCGGAGATGTCATAAATCCGGGAGCCATAAACTCTGTAGACGCTTTAACGGTGATGAAACGGTTTGTTGGCATGATAACTTCTTTCCCTGTCGGTGATTGGATAGTTGAAAATCAATCGCTTACTATAACCGACAGCAATATTAGTATGCAATTAAAGGCAATCTGTACCGGAGATGTAAACACCTCCTTCATTCCTTCTCCTTAAAATAAATTCCGGCTTAAGGAATTCGGACCTGAAATACAGGCTTAAAAATGAAAAGTTTCTTCCCAATTGTGGAAATTTCTTTATCTTTATCTTCTTTTTTACAGGATAAAATCTAAAATTGAGATATAACCTCTTGAAAATCTAAGCAGTATGAAATCAAAAGCATTGCTACTCTTCCTGGTATTTGCCGTCATAGGCCTGGTTCAGGGTCAACAAAAAATCAGCTTTAATGATGTAAACGGGAAAGCCGGATTTACCATCGACAAAAGCGATGCCACTGGTATTACAGTGTCATTTAATGTGAAAGAAATTTCTCTGACGGATGTAGAAATCAACGGCGAACGGATGACCGAAGTAGGCCTTCCCGGTGTTTTTCTGCCCAACAATGAAGGAGCGCCCAATCTCCCCGGAACCGGCCGCTATATCCTCATCCCCAATGGTGCAGTGGCCAGTCTTGAAATTCTGGATTTTACAACAGAAGTTATTCAAAATGTGAATGTTTCTCCGGCTCCCCGTATCCCCAAAGAAACAGAAGATGGGCTCGAATACCGGAAAAACCCGAAAATTTATTCGAAAAACATGCTGTATCCCGCTCAGGTTGCACAACTTTCAGCACCCACTCCGGTGAGAGGCATGAATTTGGTTATGCTGGGTTTTACCCCTTTTCAGTATAACCCGGTCAGCAGGGAACTCATTGTATACAAAAGCCTGAAGGTGCGTATTAAAACCGAAGGCGGAATACAAACCTTCGGAGAAGACCGTCTGCGTAGCCGTTGGTTCGATCCACTCATCGAAGATATGGTGCTGAATCCGGAAGCCATCCCCGTATTTGATTACAA
>CAYLTH010000054.1:10874-21641 GCA_964386485.1 uncultured Bacteroidales bacterium
CACTCATCGAAGATATGGTGCTGAATCCGGAAGCCATCCCCGTATTTGATTACAATCAGCCTGTCACCGGTCCCACCGATGTGGCCGGATGCGAATACCTCATCATTTGCCCCAATGGCGCGGTTTTCCAGCAATGGGCCGATACCATCCGCCGATTCCGCGAAATGCAGGGAATCCATACCCTCGTGAAAACCCTGACCGATGTGGGAGGCAATACCACCACAGCAATCGAAACCTACATCAACAATGTTTACAATACCTGGACTCCGGTGCCCGCCGCGATTCTGCTCCTCGGTGATTATGGAACCGATGCCAATACAACAATCACCTCACCCATCTGGAACAGCTATTGTGTCTCCGATAATATTTTAGGGGATGTTAACAATGATGACCTTCCGGATATTGTCATGGCAAGGATGACGGCGCAGAATGCAGCCCAGCTGGAAGTCATGATCAAAAAGTTTATCAATTATGAAAACAATCCTCCCACCGATGAAGGTTTTTATGATCATCCCGTTACAGCATTAGGCTGGCAGACAGAACGTTGGTTCCAGGTATGCTCCGAAGTTGTCGGTGGATTCTGGTCGAATGCCCTCGGGAAAACACCGGTCAGAGTGAATGCCGTTTATGGCGGAAATCCGCTCAGTGATCCCTGGTCAACAGCCTCAAACACAACAACAGTCATTAATTATTTTGGTCCTTCCGGCCTGAATTATATTCCGGCAACTCCCCAGACTCTGGGTGGTTTCTCCGGAGGTACTCCCGCCATGGTTAACACCGCTATCAACAACGGAGCCTTTATGGTGCAACACCGCGACCACGGCTACGAACAGGGCTGGGGAGAACCTTCCTATTCCAGTTCCAGCATCAGCGGACTCAATAATACCGAATTGAGTTTTATCATGTCGGTGAACTGCCTGACCGGGAAATACAATTATGCCAGTGAAGTGTTTGCGGAGAAATTTCATCGCTATACCTACAATGGAAACCACAGCGGTGCACTGGGTATTCTGGCAGCATCCGAAGTGAGCTATTCCTTTGTAAATGATGCTTTTGTGTGGGGGATGTATGACAATATGTGGCCAAATTTCATGCCGGCATACGGAACCAATCCTGCTTCACGCGGAATTCTCCCCGCTTTTGGCAATGCTGCCGGTAAGTATTTCCTGCAACAATCATCCTGGCCATATAATAGTGGCGATAAGGATGTTACCCATCATCTTTTTCATCATCATGGAGATGCCTTCCTGACAGTTTATTCAGAAGTACCGCAAAATCTGACCGTTAACCATAGTCCGGTTATTTATACCGGAGTGAATACCTTTACGGTTACAGCCAATGCCGGGGCTCTGATTTGTTTATCCCTCAATGGTCAGATACTGGGAACAGCTACCGGGACAGGTGCGCCTTTGAATATCAGTATTCCGGGTTCACAGGTACCTCCCGATTATATCACAGTGGTTATTACAAAACAAAATTATTATCGCTATAAGGCTCAGGTACAGGTAATTCCACCCAGTGGTCCTTATGTTGTGAAGGATGTAGTGAGTATGAATGACGCCGGTGCAAACAACAACGGTCAGCTCGATTACAGCGAGACAATTCTTCTCAGCATCGGTATGCGGAATGTGGGTGTGCTTCCATCTTCAAATACCAATGTAACAATCAGTTGTTCAAGTCCGTATGTTACCATAGCAGATGCTTCAGAATACTATGGAACAATTGCTGCATCGGCTACGATTACGATTCCCAATGCTTTCAGTATTACGACCAGTGCCAATGTGCCGGATAATCAGGTTCTGAATTTTACCCTTACAGCCACGTCCGGCAGCAATACATGGATCAGTTATTTCTCACTCGTTGCGCATGCTCCTGTCCTCGCATATGTGAGTCATACTGTTACCGATCCCGCCGGAAATGGCAATAACAGAGTAGACCCGGGCGAGACCGCCTCGGTTGCAGTGGTTCTTGGAAATTCGGGGAGTTCACAAGCCTTGTTGGTCAACGGAACTCTGACATGCACCAGTCCGTATGTAACGATTGGCGCAGCAAACCAATCATTCGGTACCATCAATGCTGCCGGTAATCAAAGCAGAACATATACCATAACCGCTGCTGCCAATACACCTGCCGGGCATACAGCCATATTTACCATCAATGCCACGGCTTCCAATGGTCAGAGCTGGAGCGGAACATTCAACGTCATTATCGGTCAGATTCCTGTTCTGGTAATAGATCTGGACGGAAATTCAAATTCTGCTCCTGCTATTCAAAGTGCTGTTCAGGCCAATGGTTTGAGTTGTGATCTTTTAACGGGCATTCCATCAACCCTGAACCTCTATACCTCTGTTTTCCTTTGTCTCGGAATTTACAGCGATAATCATGTTCTGACTTCCACCGAAGGCAGTACATTTGCTGCCTATCTGAACAGTGGAGGGAAATTGTATATGGAAGGCGGTGATTGCTGGGCTTATGATGCTCAGACAAGCCTGCAACCCATGTTTAAAATTTCAGGACTGGCCGACGGATCGGGCGATCTGACTTTACTAAATGGGGTGAGCGGAACTTTTACTTCCGGGTTAAGTCTGGCCTACAGTGGGGAAAACAACTACATCGATCATCTTGGCGTTTTAGCCGGTTCAACAGCCTATGCCATTTTTAACAATCCATCACCTGTCTACACCACTGCAATTGCCTATGTGGGAAGTAATTACAAAACAATTGGCGTTTCGCATGAATTTGGAAGCCTTGTTAATGGAACAGCTCCATCCACCCGCAATGAACTGATGTGGCGCTACCTCGAATTTTTCGGATTAGTCAACAATAGCATCACAGCTTCCTTTACTGCAAGCGATACCCTGATCGTGCCGGGTGAAACAGTTCAGTTTACCAGTACGGCTAATGGAAATGTAAGCAATTGGGTATGGACATTCCCGGGAGGAAGTCCTTCCGCATCAGGTTTGCAGAATCCGCAGGTAACTTATAGTATACCAGGTGTTTATGATGTCAGTCTTACTGTCAGTAATGCTTATTTGTCCGGTTCAATTACCAAAACCAACCATATTGTCGTTGGCATTAATTCCTTTTCAGGAAGCATTAAGTATGATAATGTGCTGCAATCTCCCATGACAAATACAACATTGAATCTGATGCAGGGTACCACGGTGATGACTTCTGCTGTGACGGATAATGATGGAGATTTTAGTTTTGACAATATCCCACTTGGAACGTATACCATTGTACCTCAATGTACTAAACCCTGGGGTGGTGGAAATGGAACCGATGCTTTGCTGATAACCAAACATTTCGTCGGGATTACCTATCTGAATGGATTAAGGGCCAAAGCAGCCGATATTGACAATTCAGCCTATGTAAATACCGTGGATGCACTGGGAGTCCAGAGGAGATTTATTCAGATGGTTACCTCTTTTCCTTCGGGTGACTGGGCTTTTGAAAAACCGGTGATCAATCTGACTGGTGCCTTTCAGGAAGATGTGAATATTAAAGCCGTTTGTTTTGGAGATGTGAATGGGTCCTTTTCCCCGGCTGCGAAAACAGAACCCTCTGTAACAATGGATTATGCAGGAGAAATACAAATTGTGCCGGGAGAAATCTTCACATTGGGTATTCAGGCTTCATCCTCTTTAGATGTGGGAGCTGTTTCATTGTTCCTCACTATACCTGATTGTTTTGAGGTGATGGATGTGGAAGGTCCTGTGGGTATCGAAAATCCGCCGGTCTACAGTGTAAATTCAGGTATACTGGGGGTTAGCTGGTTCGATGCCGGTCAGATCAGCTATGAATCCCTCTTGCAGATAAAACTTCGTCTGAAAACCGCAACTCCCGGAACAATTAGCCTGGCCAGGCTGCCATTATGTGAAGTGGCGGATACCGAAGGCAGGGTTTACGAATCATTCAGACTTACAATGCCCGCGATTGTGTTGAATTCGTTGGATGATCTTCGGTTTGATGTTATTCCGAATCCGGTCAGTGAAAGTTGCCGTCTGGAATTTAGCAATCTGAACGGTACTGAAAACAGGATTCAGGTTTTGTCGGTGGATGGTCGTTTACTCAATACATTGATACTAATTGATAACCAGACGAGTATGTCGTGGAAACCCGTTAATTTCAAGGGAGATGCCCTTCCTTCCGGTGTGTATACGCTTCAACTCGTAAGTACAGGCAGGGTAGTGGTCAAAAAGCTTATTATCAGTCACTAAACCCGGTAATTCATTAGAATTCACAAGATCTGCAGGCATTGTAGAATTATTGATTTCTTAATATTTGGTTAAAACGGGAATAATCAGGCAACTTTTGTCGATTTACCTGTCTCTTAACCCGTAGGGTTATCCCAAGTGCTGTTACCATTGGGAAATTTGCTCGAAATCAATAATTTATTAATTTTGCGATGGCGTGCCGTCGCAATGCAATATTTTTTTATCACTAAACACTACCTATGAAAGCGAACTTTTACAAGTCACTGACCGGTTTCTTTGGCCTTATGCTGCTGATGCTGGTGATGAATGCTCAGGCTCAGAAGTACCAATACACGGGCAACTGGGGCCAACGGGGTTTTACCATCGAACAGCAGAATAACAATGCAGTTCAGGTTAATTTTTCAGTCGATGAATTTACCATCGGTGAAATCACCATCAACGGAGAGAAAGTCAAAACTGTTGAACTTCCCGGAGTTTTCCTTCAAAATGATGAAGGTAAACCCAATCTTCCGGGAACAGGCCGTTATATCGCCATCCCGAACGGAGCTGCTGCCACGGTAGAAATTCTGGATTTCAGGACTGAAGTGATTCATGGTGTTGAAATCGGACAGGCTCCGCGTATCCCCAAAGAAAATGAGGATGGTCTGGAGTATCCGAAGAATATGAGTGTTTATGAAAACAATGCGTATTATCCCGAATCGCCTGTAAAGCTTGCAGAACCTACTCTTTTGAGAGGTGTCAATGCTGTTATGCTTGGGTTTACTCCTTTTCAATATAACCCTGTTACCAAAGACCTTTTGGTTTATACTGATATCCGTGTACGCATCAATCTGGATGGCGGAAACAACCAGTTTGGCGAAACCCGTCTGCGCAGCCGCTGGTTTGATCCCCTCCTTCAGGATTTATTGCTGAACCCCAATGTACTCCCGAAAGTAGATTACAATAAAAGTTATGCCAGCACCGATGATACCGGGTTTGAGTACCTGATCATCACCCCGAATGATGCTGTTTTTCAGCAATGGGCTGATACCATTAAGAAATTTCGTACCGAACAGGGAATCTATACCGGCATCAAAACTTTGGCCGATGTAGGTGCTAATACTGCTAACGCAATTGAGAATTATATCAACAACGCTTTCAATACCTGGACTATTCCACCGGTTGCTGTTCTGCTGTTGGGGGATTATGGAACCAATGCCAACAATACAATTACCTCCCCGATCTGGGATAGTTATTGTGTTTCTGATAATATTTATGCCGATGTGAATGCCGATGATATGCCGGATATCGTTTTTGCCAGAATGACGGCCCAGAATGCTGCTCAACTGGAAGTCATGATCCGCAAATTCATTGATTATGAAGTAAATCCACCAACTGCTGAAGATTTTTACAATCATCCGATTTCCGCCCTCGGCTGGCAAACCGAACGTTGGTTCCAGGTTTGCTCCGAAGTAATCGGAGGTTTCTGGAAAAATGAACTGGGGAAAGATCCCGTTCGTATCAATGCTGTATATCAGGGGAATCCTGCCAGCGATCCCTGGTCAACAGCTACAAATACAGCAACTGTTATCAACTACTTCGGACCCAACGGACTGGATTATATCCCGGCTACTCCACAAGGCCTCAGTGGCTGGACCGGCGGGACACCGGCCATGGTGAATACCGCAATTAACAACGGTTCTTTCATGCTGCAACACCGTGATCATGGTTTTGAAAACGGTTGGGGCGAACCTGCTTATGAAACATCCCATATCAGTGGATTACAGAATACCGACCTCTGCTTTATCATGTCTGTTAACTGTTTAACCGGAAAGTATAATTATCCTTCTGAAGTTTTTGCCGAAAAATTCCACCGCTATACCTACAATGGTCAACCTTCCGGTGCACTGGGTATTCTGGCCGCATCTGAGGTTTCCTATTCTTTTGTAAATGACGCCTTTATCTGGGGTGTGTATGATAATTTATGGCCTGAGTTTATGCCATTGTATGGCTCGACTCCGGATGAAAGAGGAATTCTGCCCGCTTTCGGAAATGCCGCCGGGAAATACTTCCTGCAACAGTCAAGCTGGCCATATAATACTTCAAATAAAGAAGTTACCTACAATTTATTCCATCATCACGGTGATGCCTTCCTGACGGTTTTCTCGGAAGTGCCTCAATCACTGACGGTTGTTCACAATCCGATTATTTATACCGGTGTGACTACCTTTGAAGTGACTGCCAATATCGGTGCATTGATTGCCTTGACTTTAAACGGAGAAATTATCGGAACCGGTGTTGGTACAGGTGCTCCTGTTACCATTACAATCCCCGGAAATCAGCTTCCTCCCGACATGATTCATGTTGTAGCAACGCTGCAGAATTATCTTCGCTATGAGGGTGATGTAGAGGTGATTCCGCCAACAGGACCCTATGTCATTAAAGATCAGATCACTTTATCCGATCCAACCGGAAATAACAATGGCAAAGCCGATTACGGTGAAGTAATCGATGTGAACCTCAGCATGAAAAACGTGGGTGTTATGGTAGCCAACAATGTTGTTGTAACGGTCACTACAACCGATACAGAGGTTACATTAACGGATAACACCGAGAATTTCGGAGTCATCAATGCCGGATCTAATGTACTGATTAACAATGCTTTTTCATTTACTGTCAGCAATAGCGTCGAGGATGGTCACATCGCTGCCTTCACCCTGAGTGCAACCGATGGAACAAATACCTGGACCGGGACTTTTAATGTTGTTCTGAATGCCCCGGCACTTGAAATCGGCACCATCACCATTTCTGATCCGACCGGAAACAACAACAATCGCCTTGATCCCGGTGAAACGGCTGATATCACCATTACTACAAATAATGTAGGAAACAGTGATTTATTGAACGCAATTGGTGAACTTCTGTCGGCTGATACAAGTGTGGTGGTTGTTACCGGTCCGCTTACGCTGAATACCATTGCCGCCAATGGAACTGTCAGCGCCACTTTTACGGTAACTGTTTCTCCGTTTGCAATTTACGGACAAAGTGTGATGATGAGTTTCTCAGCAGGTTCCGGCTTCTACCAGATTAACGAACAGCTTTTCCAGACCATTGGTATCGTGAGCGAAGACTGGGAAACCGGGAACTTCCTGAAATTCTCCTGGAATCATCCGAATCCAACCTGGACCATCTCAAATGTTAACCCTTATGAAGGTGTATATTGTGCCAAATCTGCCGCTATCGGGCATAATGCACAGACCTATTTTGAAATTACGCTGAATGTACTTGCTGAAGACAGTATTTCCTTCTACCGTAAGGTAAGTTCCGAATCGGGCTATGATTATCTCGAGTTTTATATCGACAATCAAAAATTGGAACAATGGTCGGGTACAGTTGCCTGGGGACGCGTTGCCTTCCCTGTTACTGCCGGTACACATACCTTCAAATGGCAGTATAAAAAAGACTATGCAGCAACTGCCGGAAGCGATTGTTCCTGGGTTGATTATATTCTCTTCCCGCCGGTTACCATCGGGATTGCCCCGCTGGCAGCCCTCATCAGTTCAGCTCCGTCTGCAATTTGCGCAGGAAGTTCAGCAACACTCAATGCCATGGTCAGTGGCGGTAATATGCCATATACTTACGCCTGGTCACCAACTACCGGTCTGAGTAATCCTACAATCGGCAATCCTGTTGCCAATCCATCAGCAACAACCAGCTATTCTGTGAGTGTAACCGATGTTAATGGAAATTCTGTTTCAGCTACCTATAATCTGGTTGTAAATCCAATTCCGGTAGTTACCCTGACCAGCATTCCGAATGCCTGTGTTACCTGGGGAAGTGCCGTTTTAAGCGGAGGATTGCCTGCCGGCGGTACCTATACAGGAACCAGTATTACCGGCAATACCTTCTATCCTGCATCTGCCGGAACGGGTAATCATTCGGTAAATTATACCTATACAAGTGGTGCCGGTTGTACAGCTCAGGCTACTGGTTCAATTTTTGTTGATCCCTGTGCCGGTATTGATGATCCGGGCATGAATACCAGCCTCGAAATCTACCCGAATCCGAATAAAGGAAGCTTTGACCTGCAAATCAATTCATCAGCTGATGATGTATTGAACCTGCAGGTAGTCAATGCCTTGGGTATGACAATCTACGAATATAGCGGTCTGAAAGTAAACGGGAAAACCGTTCTGCCGATCAGCCTCAGCAACGCTTCTGCCGGTGTGTATTACCTGAAAATTCAGGGAGCTCATACTGTTACCAGTAAACAGTTTGTTGTTGAATAATATTTGATTTTGATATGATATAAGAAGCCGTCCGGACAGTGTCTGGACGGCTTCTTTTTCTTTAATTCGGGTATCGCCAAATGAAAACCATTAAAATTCCTGTTTTCAAATCTGTTTATTTGAAACATTGTATCATCAGCTTGTTATTGATCTGCTGGCTGATACCCGCGAAAAGCCAGGTTTTTACCGGGAATGGCGGATTGATTTCAGATGATGGTGCTGTCAATTCCTTTTATTGTCCGGTTTCAGGTTTAGTTCCCCCCATCCTGAGTCCAAATCATGGTCTTGTAACGGTTTGTCTCGATATTACCCATTCCTATGACTCTGATCTGAATGTTGTCCTTCTGGCACCCGACGGAACCGCTATTCTTTTATTCAGTGGAATTGGGGGCGGGGAAGACAATTTTTCCAATACCTGTCTTGCCGATACAGCTCCATCTTCCATTATTAGCGGAACAGCTCCTTTTTCGGGGCTGTTCAGACCCGTGGATAATCTCGGAAACGTAAACAACGGACAGTTGGGAGATGGCATCTGGACATTAATGATAAACGATACATACCCGGTTGATGAAGGCGCTCTGAACAGCTGGACGCTTGAATTTGGCAGCAATGCAACAGCTCCTTTGAGCATAGATTCAACTTTGTTGCCGATTTTTCTCATCAATACTAACGGACAAACCATTCCCAATGAGCCGAAAATTACGGCAGGTATGAAAATTATCAGCCATGGCCCGGGTCAGTATAATCAACCGGGGGATATCCCGAATATCTATGACGGAGAGGTGGGAATTGAAATCAGAGGCTCCTCATCTTCCGGCTATCCCCAAAAACCATATGGGTTTGAAACACGCGACAGTCTTGGTAATAATTTGAATGTCAGCTTGTTGGGTATGCCCCCTGAAAACGACTGGATTCTTTTATCCAGTTACAATGACAAGGTCTTTATGCGCAATTCCTTGGCATTCAATTTATTTCAGAAGCTGGGGCATTATGCACCCCGTTGTTGCTTATCGGAAGTGATCCTCAATAACAGTTACCAGGGGATTTATCTTTTTACCGAGAAAGTAAAGCGCGACCAGAACCGGGTGGATATTCATAATCTCCTCGCAACCACAACTTCAGGCGATATGCTGACCGGTGGTTATATTTTAAAAGTCGATTATCATGATGCCTCCAACAGCTGGTTATCTTCATTTCATCCAATCGATCATCCGAATTTTAATGTGCATTATGTGTATGAATTTCCGGATGCACAAGCCATTACCTCTCCACAAAAGACATATATTCAGGGGTTTATGAATTCACTGGAGGCTGCTCTTTACGGCCCGGGCTTTGCCAATCCAACAAGTGGATACAGAGCTTTTATTGATATTCCGTCTTTAATTGATTATTTTCTCGTCAATGAACTGTCGAGGAATAATGACGGATTTAAGAAAAGTATGGTGTTTTACAAGGACAGAAACAGTGTAAATCCGCATTTATTCTCCGGACCTGTATGGGATTTTGACTGGGCCTGGAAGAATGTAAATGAATGTTCGATTTTTAGTGCCACCAATGGCTCCGGATGGGCGTACAAAGTTAATGACTGTTATCCCGATAATAATTCTCCGGGTTGGGCTGTCCGTTTGCTCCAGGATCCTCAGTTTGCCAATCAGTTGAAATGCAGGTGGGTAGATTTACGGAATACCTATTTTGATACAACTTATATGTTTCAGTATATTGATTCTGTGTATAACCTTGTAAATGAGGCCCAAACCCGACATTTTCAAAAATGGCCTATACTGGGAATCAATGTCGGTACACCAGAAGTAGGTGCTCAACCCTTAACCTATGACGGAGAAATTAGTAAGTTCAAAAACTGGATAAAAACACGTTTGACCTGGTTGGATGCCAATATGCCGGGTACCTGTACCAGTGAAGTAGCTGATCTTGTGAAGGATAATCATTTTATCCGGGTTTTCCCGAATCCGGCCAGCGATGTGGTGTATATTGAGTCCGGAATGCCTTTTAAATCGATTTCACTCACGAATGTTGCCGGGAAAATAATTCTTTCAATGGAGAATACAGGAAATTCAGGGGTTCTCGAAACCTCCGGCCTGGCAGCGGGATTGTATTTTGTAACGGTTTATTTAAGCGATTACTCTTCAGAAACGATTAAACTCATTATCGAATAATCTTCTTGCGAAACTCTGTTTGAAAGAAGCGTTTCTCTCAGGATTCCTGTGCGATCAAATCCAACAAGGCATCGATTGCTTCTTTTTCGGGGATCTGCTTTAAAATCA
>CAYLTH010000055.1:0-4306 GCA_964386485.1 uncultured Bacteroidales bacterium
CTTACTGCTGCCTCCCGTAGGAGTCTGGTCCGTGTCTCAGTACCAGTGTGGGGGAATGTCCTCTCAGAACCCCTAGACATCGTAGCCTTGGTGAGCCGTTACCTCACCAACTAGCTAATGTCACGCATGCCCATCTTTAACCGTCGGAGCTTTGATTAAAATGTGATGCCACATCTTAATGTTATGGAGTATTAATCCCGATTTCTCGGGGCTATTCTCCAGTTAAAGGTAGGTTACATACGCGTTACGCACCCGTGCGCCACTCGCCACCAGGTATTGCTACCCGTGCTGCCGTTCGACTTGCATGTATTAGGCCTGCCGCTAGCGTTCATCCTGAGCCAGGATCAAACTCTCCATAGTAATTAGAAAAATTTAATATCTGGCGATTTGTTGTTCTCTGATTTCGAATTGATTTCAGGGATATTTTTCTCTGCTAGACTTGCTTCAATAGTTCAAAGAACGTTTCTTTATTTTTTGCCCCTGATCACTTTCGTTTGTCATTCTCTCGTTAGGGGCTGCAAAATTACTCTTTATTTTAACACAACCAAACTTTTTGTAAAAAAATTTTAAACTTTTTTTTCTTTAGTTTATCACTGTTTTATAGAACGTTTGTTTGAATTAGGACTGCAAAGGTAAAGCGTTTTTTCACTCCTGCAAGTTTTTCTTAATAATTTCTATTAACAATCAATCTTAGCAACATCTTCTCAATGTATTAATAAGTGGGTTTAATTGCTTGTAAAACAGAAAAATAGAGCATAAAATACACCTCCTTTTTTATGTCTTTTTATGTCGTTTTTTTTTGCATTTATTTTGATCATGTTTAATTACTACCCCGTTTTTAATACCATTCAGGCATCTTTAGGCTATTTTTATGCGTTATCTCTATGCCTTTAATCGTATTTTTGCTGAACTAATTAACATCCTATGAAACCAGTCATCAAAATCTTTTTAATCATCCTTATTACTACACCACTATTTATAAGGGCACAAAATTCTTTTTCATTCAATAAAAAATCAAAATTCCCGGATTCTGATCGTTTTTTTACCGGTGGCGACTTTGGGCTTTTGTTCGGAGATGTCACTTTGATTGAAATCTCCCCGCTGCTGGGATATAAATTTACTGATCAGCTTTGGGGTGGAGTAGGAGGAACTTACCAGTATTATAAGAATTCCAACTATATCCCCAGCTTTAAATCGAGTGTTTATGGCGGGAGGTTGTTCTCCAGATACTATATCGGTTTAATCGATAACCTCTTCCTTCATGGTGAATATGAGGTTCTGAACTATGATGCCATCTTTGTAGATCCGTTTGGCTATTACTACCAAAACAGAATTACTGCCCATAATATCCTTGTCGGGGGTGGGTATAGTCAACCTATTTCTGACCGATCATCAATCGACCTGATGATTTTGTACAATATAAATGAAAACAGTCAATCCCTCTATTCCAACCCGGTTGTTCGGGTTGGATTCAACTTTGGTTTGTAATTTTATGCTAAAGGAGCATTCTTGAGAATTTCCAGGGTATAATCCCAGAATCGTTTTACTGTGTCAATTTTTAAACGTTCATCTGGTGAATGGGCTCCCAGAATTGTTGGTCCATAGGATACCATATCCATTCCGGGATATACTTCTCCGATTAATCCGCACTCAAGTCCGGCATGAATGGCCAGAACTTTTGGTTCTTCATTGAACATTCTGACATAAGCGGCTCGTGTTATCTCCAATATTTCTGAATCAGGGTTAGGTGACCATCCGGGATATCCATCTCCATGATCTACTTTTGCTCCTGCCAGTTTAAAGACGGAGGCAACCATCGTAACAATGTCGTCTTTGGCTGATTCAATACTGCTCCTCTGGCTCGTTGTGATCAGGAAATGATCATCTTTCGTGCGGACAGAAGCCAGATTGGTTGAGGTTTCTACCAGTCCAGGGATAACTGGAGACATTGCAATTACACCATGTGGACAGGCATACAATGACTCATATAAGCGATCAGCCACAGCACAGCTTACCAATGTGGCGGGACAGTCAACCTCCTTGATTGTTAAAACAAGACCCGGATCCGTATGCTTAAGTTCCTCATAAATGTCTTTGAAAATGATATTGGCATCCTTTTTAAATCCATCGGCTGATGCCGGATCTATACCGATAATTGCATAGGCCTCCCTTGCAATGGCATTTCTCAGGTTACCACCGGTAAATTCCGATAGTCCGAAAGTATAGTTTGCTTTGGTATAATAGAGTACCCGGTTTAATATTTTGTTCGCATTTCCAAGTCCTTTATTGATATCATCACCACTGTGACCACCTTTCAAACCACTAACCTCAATCCGCAAGCCCATGTATGCGGCAGGTGCTGCATCTTTATCCAGGGGCAATTGAATGATGCTGTCTTTTCCTCCGGCGCAGCCAATGTATAATTCGCCTTCACCTTCCGAATCAAGGTTTAGCAGGATCATGCCCTTTACATAACCCGGTTCCAGATTGAATGCTCCGGTTAATCCGGTTTCTTCATCGGTGGTAAACAGGCATTCGATCGGTCCGTGTTCAATGTTTTTTGCTTCCAGAACGGCAAGCTGGGCTGCAACACCAATCCCATTGTCGGCTCCGAGTGTTGTACCGGTAGCGTAAACCCATTCACCTTCTATTCGTGGAATGATGGGATCTGTATCAAAATTGAATTCTATATCACTGTTTTTCTCACAAACCATATCCATATGGCTTTGTAATACCAGGATTTTTCTGTTTTCCATACCCGGAGTAGCCGGTTTACGGATCAACACATTTCCGATGGGATCAAGAATTGTTTCCAAACCACGGCTTTCACCAAAGTTTTTCAGGTAAGTCCGTATCTTTTCTTCCTTCTTTGAAGGACGGGGAATTTCACAGATTTCTTCAAAATACTGCCAGATCAGGGCAGGTTCAAGTTTAGATAGTATATCGCTCATAATTATAAATTTAGTACGCAAATGTAGAAGTTTTTCAATCATACTGAAAAATGAAGTGAAAGTATTCAGGCCTTTTTATTCAAGATCGTCGGTTGTCCTTAAAAATTCTTTACTTTGCTGATATTTATAATCATTCGATGGAACTTAAAAATGCAATAGAACTTCGTAGTTCAGTCCGGAATTTTCTTCCTGAATCCATTTCAATTGACGATATCCGGGAATTGGTGCGTCTGGCTGCCTGTGCGCCCAGTGTCAATAATTATCAACCCTGGCGATTTTATGCCATAACTAATAAAGGTTTATTGGGTAAAATGGCGGATGCTGTCTACTATAAAATCCAGGATATTCCGTCGAATGAATCCAAAGTGGCTCAAAATGTAAAATCACAGGTTGAATGGTATTCCACTTTTTTTAAAAATGCACCTGCTGTTATTGCATTCAGCATGGAAACCTATGAAACAATTTTAGAAAAAGGGGTTGGAGTATCTCATGATGAAATAAACCGAAAACGAAACTTCCCTGACCTGCAAAGTGCCGGTGCTGCTATTCAGAATTTATTGCTGGCTGCAGTGGATATGGGCTATGGTGCCTGTTGGATGAGTGCTCCCATGATTGCCTGTTCAGACCTTGAATCCATGATTGGCATAGAAAATCCGTATCATTTAATTGCCTTTGTGGCGCTTGGTAAACCGGTCAGTCCTCCAAAAGCCCGGGAAAAACGAAATATCGATGAGATTTTTAGTGTGATTTCCTGAGTTATTTTTTCTGGTTGATCATTCCTGCACACTGACTGTTATTTGGCAGTAAGGAGTGAAATCATTTTTTGTGGATCAGCTGCGCCAAAAACAGTATTCCCGGCAACCAGAATTTCGGCACCAGCCTGAGCGAGCAGGGGAGCATTATTCAGATCAACACCTCCATCAACCTCTATCAGGGCTGAAGAATTCTTTTTCAGGATGAGTTCTTTCAATGTTCTGACTTTATCCAGCGCATTCACAATGAATTTCTGTCCGCCAAATCCGGGATTCACTGACATGATTAGTACAAAATCCAGATCCGCAATGATATCTTCGAGTAAAAGAACGGGCGTATGCGGATTTAAAGCGACTCCGGCCTTTACACCCAGTGATTTCATATTTTGTACAGTACGATGCAGATGGTTGCAGGCTTCATAATGAACACTGATCCAATCAGCACCGGCATCCCGGAAAGTTTCCAGATAGCGATCCGGATCCATAATCATCAGGTGTACATCCAGTGGTTTTTTTGCGTGTTTTTTAATGGCTTTCACCACCGGAAATCCATATGAAATGTTCGGAACAAACATTCCATCCATGATATCCAGATGAAAAAGC
>CAYLTH010000055.1:4406-21328 GCA_964386485.1 uncultured Bacteroidales bacterium
TCCATATGAAATGTTCGGAACAAACATTCCATCCATGATATCCAGATGAAAAAGCCCGGCTTTACTGGAATTAACCATTTGAATGTCCTTTTGAAGATTTGCAAAATCAGCGGAAAGAATGGATGGAGCGACAATCATATTATTTCATTTTTATTGATGCGAAATTAAACAAAGTCAATGATATTGGAACATCCTGAATGGATAATAAAAATAATGGCCATCCTTTTGAGACAGCCATTATATATCATCCAAGATATGTTTTGAGTATTTTACTTCGCGAAGTATGCTTGAGTCGCCGGATTGCTTTTTCTTTTATTTGCCGGACTCGTTCGCGTGTCAGGTCAAATTTCTCGCCGATTTCTTCGAGTGTCATCGGGTGAGAACCATTTAATCCGAAGTAAAGCTTTATTACATCAGATTCTCTGGGAGTAAGAGTAGAAATTGCCCGGTCGATTTCTTTCCGGAGAGATTCATACAATAACTCTGTTTCTGGTGTGGGGCCGTCATCATTTCTGAGTACATCATACATTGTATTGTCCTCATCCTGAATCAGGGGAGCATCCATTGAAACATGGCGACCTGAATTACGGAGTGATTCTTTCACCTCATTTTCAGAAATCTCCAGCATTGTGGCGATTTCATCGGCGTTGGGTTCACGTTCGTATTCCTGCTCAAGTTTGGCATATGCCTTGTTGATTTTGTTGATCGAACCGATTTTGTTCAGGGGAAGACGAACAATTCTGGATTGCTCAGCCAAGGCCTGAAGGATCGATTGACGAATCCACCATACTGCATAGGAAATAAATTTAAATCCTCTGGTCTCATCGAAGCGTTGTGCAGCTTTTATTAAACCGAGATTCCCTTCATTGATAAGGTCAGGGAGGCTTAATCCCTGATTTTGGTATTGTTTAGAAACTGACACCACGAACCGGAGGTTAGCTTTGGTCAGTTTTTCCAATGCCGCGCGGTCACCTTGTTTGATTTTCTGAGCAAGGGTTACTTCCTCTTCTGCTGAAATCAATTCTACTTTGCCGATCTCCTGAAGGTATTTATCAAGGGATGCGGTTTCTCTGTTTGTGACCTGTTTGGTTATTTTTAACTGCCTCATATCAAAAATTTAAATCAATCTACTCCGGCTTGTACGCAAGATTACTGTCTTTGTTTCAGTTTTATTCGTTATTGTTTTGAGCCGGTTTTGGAAGGATTGATTTCCTTGATAATTTTAGTTTTTTGGTCTGAGGATCAATGTCAATTAATTGAACTTCAATATGATCACCTACTTTGAAATAAGTATTCAGGTTTTCGATGCGTTTATGATCAACTTCTGAAATATGCAATAGTCCGTCACGTCCCGGCATAATTTCTACAAAGGCTCCATAGGTGGCAATGTTTTTAATTACACCTTGATAGATTTCTCCAACTTCAGGAACACCGACAATACCTTTGATTCGACGTTTAACATCTTCAATAGCATCCAGATTCACAGCAGAAATATTGATTACACCCATTCCGTCGATTTCCTCGATAACAATAGTCGAACCTGTTTCGCGCTGCATTTCCTGAATCACTTTGCCACCTGGTCCAATAACGGCACCAATAAATTCGCGATCGATTGTGATCTGAATCATACGGGGAACATGTGGTTTGTAATCTGCTCTGGGTTCTGAAATTGTTTCTTCAATAATATCCAGAATGTGCAATCTTCCACGACGTGCCTGATCCAGTGCTTCGGCCAGAACTTCGTAAGGTAATCCGTCAACTTTAATATCCATCTGGCATGCTGTGATACCATCACGGGTGCCTGTAACTTTAAAATCCATGTCACCCAGGTGATCTTCATCTCCAAGTATATCGGAAAGGATCGCGTATTTACCTGTTGTTGTATCTGTGATTAGTCCCATGGCAATGCCGGAAACCGGTTTCTTAAGCTTAACACCGCAATCAAGTAAAGCAAGAGTACCTGCACAAACTGTGGCCATTGAACTGGATCCGTTTGATTCGAGGATATCGGAAACGATACGGATTGTATAAGGATTTTCCGGGGCTTTCGGGAGCATATTTTTTAAGGCACGCATGGCCAGATTGCCATGACCGATTTCGCGACGACCTGTTCCACGGTTCATTTTTACTTCACCGGTTGAAAAACCCGGGAAATTATAATGCAGGATAAAGTTGCTTTTTCCTTCAATAATCGCACCGTCAAGAATTTGTTCATCCAGTTTGGTTCCAAGCGTAACGGTTGTTAACGATTGAGTTTCACCACGGGTAAAAACAGCTGATCCATGTGCCATCGGCAAATAATCTGTTTCACACCAGATTGGGCGAATTTCATCGAGTTTACGGCCGTCGAGACGGATGCGTTCGTTCAATGTTGCATTTCGAACGGCATCTTTTTCAATATCATGGAGGTAGCGACCTAAGAGATTTTTCTTTTCAGCACGGATTTCATCGGATAATGTTTCCAGGAATGCAGCTGTAATCGCACCAAATGAATCTTTACGAAGGTGTTTATTGGCGATACCTGATTTGGCTACTTCATAATATTTGTCGTAACAGAAGGCAATAGCTTCGGCCTGTAGTTCAGGATCACTGGTTTCGTGGCAATACTCCCGTTTTGTTTTTGCTTTTTCAACCATTTCTGCAAGTTCAAGCTGAGCCTGGCATTGAATTTTAATGGCGTCATGAGCAAATTTAATGGCTTCGAGCATATCTGCCTCTGAAGCTTCTTTCAGTTCGCCTTCCACCATAACAATGTTGTCTTTGGAGGCAGCAACAGTAAGATCGACATCAGCTTCAGCAAGTTCTGTATAGGTAGGATTGGCAATTAATTTGCCATTTATCCTGCCAACGCGAACTTCTGAAATCGGACCATTGAAAGGTAAATCGGATACTGTAATGGCTGCACTGGCTGCCAGACAAGCAAGGGCTTCCGGTGAAACTTCCCGGTCAGAAGAAATTAAGGTAACGGCTACCTGAATTTCAGCATGGAAATCAGAAGGGAACAGGGGACGTAACGCCCTGTCAATTAAGCGGGATACTAATATTTCGTGTTCAGATGGTCGGGCTTCGCGTTTGAAAAATCCTCCGGGAAACCGGCCACTTGATGCATATTTTTCCTGATAATCTACTGATAATGGGAGAAAATCAACGTTTTCCCCGGCTTCTTTTTTGTAAACTACTGTTGCCAGCATCATGGTGTTATTCATGCGTACGACAACAGAGCCATCGGCCTGTTTAGCCAGTTTGCCTGTTTCAATACTGATTTCTTTTCCGTCAGGCATCCGGAAGGTTTGTTTCATTCCAATTGGTGTTTCCATTTTTCTTGTGTGTGTGGATGGGTTGATGTGAAAGCAAAAAAGGCAATTGTGACAATTGCCTTTTCTTTGCCGAAAATATGTAATATGTTATTTTCTGATGTTGAGTTGCTTAATCAACCAGCGGTATCTCTCGATATCTTTTTCTTTCAGATATGCCAGAAGGCGTTTTCTTTTTCCTACCAGCCTGACAAGAGAGCGCTGTGTAAATAAATCTTTCTTATTGCTTTTCAGGTGTTCGGTAAGATGCTTGATCCTAAAGGTGAACAATGCAACCTGACCTTCAGTGGATCCGGTGTTCAATTCGGTTTCGCCAAACTGTTTGAAAAAGCTTTGTTTAATTTCACTGGTTAAATACATAATAATCCGCTTCTTTGGTTTCTAAAAAGGTTTGCAAAGATAAACAAATTATTCATTCAAAACATCAGTGAAGCATAAATTTATTTTTGAATATCCAACAGGACGGGAAGATGGTCACTAAATCCGCCTTTATAGGTGGGTCCGGAGAAGGTTCGAAACGGTCTCAGTCCGGTATATCCCTCATCCGGTTCCAGTAAAAAGCCTGCTTCGAATGTCCGGAATCCTATGCTATATCTGGCAGTTAGTGAATTGCTGAAGATAATATGATCCAGTGTTTCCCAATTTCCTCTGAATTTGTGAGAGCCGGAAAATGAAGGTAAAGCCGAATAATCAGTCCGGAGACAATCTGGTCGATCCGGGTGGTTGATCAGGTATTTCAGATTATCTCCTTCAGGTCCTTCATTCAGATCTCCCATTATTATAATAGTGGTATAGGGGTCATGATCCAATATTGAATCGATTTTTTGTTTTAAGATACCCGCAGTCCATCTGCGTCGTGTATCAGATGATGCGCTGCCACCGTAATTGGACGGCCAGTGATTGACAAAAACATGTAAACTGTCGCAGAAATTCGTTTTCCCTTTACAATAAAGAATTTCACGCGTAGTAGATATGGCATTTCCCGGAAATACGATCTGAATAAATTCTGTATACAAGGGTTTGAAACGAACCGTGTCATAAAGCAGGGCAACATCCACACCCCGGGGATCCGGAGAATCCCTGTGAACAAAGCGGTACGAGGCAGCAGACAGAGGAGATGAGGATATTAATTGTTTCAGGACAAAAGTATTTTCAATTTCACATAAGCCGACTAATACAGGAAGATTTCCTTCTCCTGCAGCAATTATTACCTTAGCAACAGCAAAAAGTTTTTGCCGGTATCGTGCATAATTCCAGTGACGGGTTTCTCCCGGAGTAAATTCATCATCATCTGTTATTGAATCATTAAAGGGGTCATAGAGGTTTTCAACATTGTAAAACATAATCTTTTCGTGAAAGGATGGAGTTTTTGACTTTTCCTGAGCACCAACCCGGATAACCAGACACATGACAATTCCTGCCCATACTATTTTTCGTTTTACCTGCCTTTTCATATGATTGTTTTATTACATATACGGTTTTGAACGGGCAAGTCGGAAGCGATTTTGTTTTTTTTTCTGCTTGCAACGTTGATTCTTCTAAATTTGCAGTTCAAAAAAAATCAAGATGAATCCACTACAAACACTATTCGATCACAAAACCTGCCGGAATTATAAACCGGATCCAATTCCTGAATCGATTTTAAACGAAATTCTTTTAGCCGGTTCCCGTGCCTCCACAACCGGGAATATGCAGGTTTATAGTATTATCGTATCAAAGGAGGAAACCTCCAGACAAAAGCTGTGGGAGTTTCATTTTAAGCAGAATATGGTTTTACAGGCACCGGTAATTTTAACCTTTTGTGCTGACTTTAACCGGTTTAGTACCTGGTGTAAGCAACGTAAGGCTGATCCGGGATATGATAACTTTTTGTCATTCTTTACTGCTGCGATCGACGCCTTACTGGCTTCCCAGAATGTAGCTATTGCAGCAGAGGCACACGGGCTTGGCATCTGCTACCTGGGTACCACAACTTATAATGCAGGAAAACTTATTGATTTTTTTAAGCTTCCGGAACTGGTTGTGCCGGTTACCACACTGGTAGTTGGTTACCCCAATGAGGATAAAGGATTGACTGACCGGCTGCCTCAGTCTGCAATAATTCACAATGAAACCTATACAGTAGCAGATGAAAAGGCCATTGATGAGTTCTACACAGAGAAAGAGGCTTTGCCGATGACAAGCCAGTTGTTGCTTGAAAATCAATTGGAAACACTGGCTCAGGTATTTACAGAAAAACGCTATACCCGAAAAGATAATCGCCTGTTCTCCGAATCTCTTTTAGCTGTATTAAAACAACAATCGTTTATGAATAATGTATAAAATATAATGTATAATGAAATCAGGCCTTACTTTTAAATGAAAACCAAAATTTTAACTATGAAATCCAGGGTATTTATTGTTACGTTGTTGATTGTCTTCTTCTCAACGATGAGTGTTTCAGCGCAAATTGACCTTAAAGGCAAGTTGCGTGACCGTTTAGACCGGAAGGTAGATCAGGGTCTTGATAAGGCTGAAGAGGCTGCAAAGAAAAAGGAAAAGAAGTCTGAGGAAGCTGAAGCAACAGGGGAGGAGGAAGGAAACCAGAATAATTCAAAAGCTGAACAGTCCAAAGTTCCGGCTCAGGAAGTGAAGACCAGCCTTCAAACTTTTTCAAAATACGATTTTGTGCCAGGGGATCAGGTTTTGTTTTTTGAGGATTATTCACAGGATAATATTGGAGATTTTCCACCACTCTGGTATACAAATAAAGGGGGAGAAGTTCAGACAACTAATTTATTTCCCGGAAAATGGTTTATGATGAAAGAGGAGGGAATGTACTTTTTTGAAAAGGGTTTTACTTTTCCTGAAAATTTCACGCTGGAGTTCGATGTCATTCCGATGAGTCCGGAGGGTGTCGATGCGCAGTCAGTTGGTTTTGATTTAAACTTACTATCAGCTGAGGAAGGAGATTTGTATCCATCCATGGCGGTTCCGGGAAAATCAGGACTCGGGATGAGTATCAGAACATACAATGGCACTCATAGTTATAGCGGTTATAAAGAATCAAATTATACCATTAATGGTGATTATTCCAAGGAATCCGGCTTATTGCGCAAGGGAGAGGTTAATCACGTTGCGATATGGGTTCAGAAAACCCGTTTTCGCTTGTATTTACATGGTGAAAAGATATTCGATATCCCGAAAATATTTACACCGGGGCATACCTTAAACCAAATTCGGTTCTATTTAAGTGAGGAATCAGCACCCTTATTTTCCAATTTCCGCATTGCAAAAGCCGGTGCAGATCAACGGAGTAAATTCATGACAGAGGGGAAAATTGTTTCTTATGGTATCTATTTTGATTCTGGAAAAGATGTTGTTAAACCGGAATCTTTTGGGAGTCTGAAAGAAATATCAACAATTTTGAAAGAAAACCCGAATGTAAGGGTAAAAATAGTTGGTCATACGGATTCTGACGGAGAAGATGCCGCAAATCTGCTTTTGTCAAAAAAGCGTGCAGATGCTGTGAAGCAGGCACTGATTAAAGAGTTTGCCATCGAGGATAGCAGAATTGAAACAGACGGGAAAGGCGAAACCCAGGCAATAAGTCCGAATACAAATCCGGAAGGAAAAGCCAAAAACAGAAGGGTCGA
Organism: uncultured Bacteroidales bacterium; assembly: GCA_964386485.1. Taxonomy (GTDB): domain Bacteria; phylum Bacteroidota; class Bacteroidia; order Bacteroidales; family CAIXZF01; genus CAIXZF01. Next base: position 11,356 of record CAYLTH010000055.1, read on the forward strand.
ATTCTTAAAGCTATAGAAATAAACTGATTACTTGAAACGAATACTGGTCATACAAACGGCTTCTATTGGTGATGTAATTCTGGCAACTCCGGTTTTAGAGGCAATAAATTCAAATTTGCCGGAATATAAAATTGATATTCTTGTAAAAGGGGGCATGGAAGGACTATTTCTAAGTCATCCTTTTGTGAATGATATTCTTGTATGGAATAAATCTGAAAAGAAATATAGAAACCTCTTTCACCTGATTTTAAAAGTCAGAAAACGCCATTATTCCTATGTGATTACTCTGCAGCGATTTTTTTCAAGTGGGTTGATTACAGCATTAAGTGGAAGCAAAATGACGATTGGGTTTCAGAAAAATCCATTATCCGCATTTTTTAAATACCGGGTTCCGCATGAAATCAGACAAGGTCTCCATGAGACAGAACGAAATCTGCAATTATTGCAACCGTTGAATCTTGCTGCCGGCAAGCCGGTTATGAAACTTTATCCTTCTGCCAGGGATATTGACCTTGTTGAAAAACTAAAAAAAAGGGCCTATATAACAATTAGCCCTGCCTCGCTTTGGTTTACCAAACAATTTCCCATTGAAAAATGGATCAGCTTTCTGAATAGTATTCCTGCAGAGTTGGTCGTTTATATTTTGGGTTCTAAACAAGATCAAAAACTGGCAAACAATATTATTGAAAAATCAGAGCATCAGGAAATTCATTCACTATGCGGTGAGCTTAAGCTACTTGAATCAGCAGCTCTTATGAAAAATGCAGTGATGAATTATACCAATGATTCTGCTCCGATGCACCTTGCCTCTTCTGTTGATGCCCCTGTAACGGCAATATTTTGTTCGACAACACCTGATTTTGGTTTTGGTCCCTTGTCTGCACAATCTATAATCGTTGAAGCACTTGAAATCCCTGCCTGTAAACCATGTGGACTACATGGTTATTCTACTTGTCCGGAGAAGCATTTTAACTGTGCTTTAAACATTCATAACGATCAATTGTTGTTTTCTTTGCGACAATGAAAGCAGAAATAGAAAAAGCCGTAGAAGTATTGCATGCAGGAGGAACAATTCTTTACCTGACAGATACAATTTGGGGTATCGGATGTGATCCTACAAATGCTCAGGCCATAGATCGGGTAAGAAATGTGAAAGCCAGGGGAGACGCAAAAAGTATGATTATTCTCCTTGATGATGTTACCAGGCTTGATCAGTTTGTCAGAAAAGTACCAGAAGTTGCATGGGATTTTCTAGATCAGGTTGATACACCTGTAACAATTATTTATCCTGGAGCCCAAAATCTGGCAAAGAATTTAGTTGCAGCTGATGGAAGCATTGCCATAAGAGTCGTTCATGATCCATTTTGTCAGGAATTAATCCGGTCGTTCGGCAAACCAATAGTATCAACATCAGCAAATCTTTCAGGCGATCCCTATCCACTGACTTTCAATAAAATTAACCCGCAGATCATTAATACAGTTGATTATGTTATCCGCATAAATCTTGATTTGGTGCGGCTTGCCAAACCATCATCCATTGTAAAACTCGGGCTCAACGGAGAAATCGAACTTATCCGCCCATGATTTGTTTAGTCAGTGAATAGACCTACAAATGAAAAAAAACAGTCAGGAAGACGTTAAAGAGACAGAGGTGAAAGCATCTGATGATGCTATTACTATATACACAGTTGAAGAATCAACACTTTTAAAATGGTATGAACTTATGGTATTGGGCCGACTTCTGGACGAACGGGCTCCCAATTACCTGAAACAGGCATTAGGCTGGTCATATCATGCACCTTATGCAGGGCATGATGGGATTCAACTTGCTATAGGTCAGATATTTACTCAAGGTTTGGACCATCTATTTCCGTATTACAGAGATATGTTGACAGCCATTTCAGCCGGGCTTACAGCAGAAGAAATTATTTTAAACGGGATATCGAAAGCCAGTGATATTGCAAGTGGTGGTCGGCATATGTCGAATCATTTTGCAAAACCGGAATGGAATATTCACAATGTTTCATCAGCAACAGGAAACCACACATTGCATGCAGTGGGTGTGGCCAGAGCCATGAAATATTACAATCATCCTGGTGTTGCAATCAGTAGTCAGGGTGAATCCAGTACTTCAGAAGGTTATGTTTTTGAAGCGATTAATGGTGCATCTAAGGAGAAACTGCCTGTTATATTTGTATTTCAAGATAATCGGTATGGTATTTCTGTATCGAAGAAAGACCAGACAGCCAATCGCTATGCAGCAGAGAATTATTCCGGAATAAAGAATCTTCGGATTTTTTATTGTGATGGTAAAAATGTTTTTGATTCAATCAAAACCATGACTGCAGCGAAGAAACATGTTCTTGAAGTGGGGGAGCCGGTAATTGTACACGCCAGTTGTGTCCGGATTCATTCGCATTCGAATTCAGACAAACATGAATTATACAGGACTGATGAAGAGCTGACATGCACTAAATCAGCAGATCCCTTGCTCAAATTCAGGAAGCAGCTCATTCATAGCAAGCGTTTTACAGAAGATTCGCTATTGGTTATTGAGGAGGCTATGAAAAAGGTTGTTTCTGCTGCACATAAAAAGGCACTTATTGCTCCTGATCCAGACCCTGCCTCTATATTTAAATTTGTTATTCCGGAACCGTATCCGGCATTGAAATATCCTGACGGGATACCAGATAAAGAGGGTCCTCGCCTGAAATTAATTCAGGCATTGAATGAAACACTTAAAGCTGAGTTTAGAAACAACCCTGATACATTTTTATGGGGACAGGATGTTGCCAGCAAAGATAAGGGCGGGATTTTTAATGTAACCAAAGGAATGCAGCAGGAATTTGGTGAAGAAAGGGTTTTTAATGCTCCGATTGCTGAAGATTTTATAGTTGGAACTGCCAATGGATTCAGCAGGTTCAATAAAAAAATCAGGGTAGTTATTGAAGGAGCTGAGTTTGCCGATTATTTCTGGCCTGCTATGGAGCAATTTGTTGAAATTACGCATGATTACTGGCGTTCAAATGGTCAGTTTTGTCCAAATGTTACAATACGTCTGGCATCAGGTGGATATATCGGAGGAGGATTATATCATTCGCAAACCATCGAGGGTGTTTTGGCTACCTTCCCCGGTATCAGAATTGTTTACCCTTCCTACGCAGATGATGCTGCCGGCTTACTAAGAAGTTGTATTCGTTCGGAAGGCCCGACCATGTTTTTGGAGCCCAAAGCGCTATACAATGACCCTGTTGCTGAAACAGTTGTTCCTGAAGATTTTGAAGTTCCGTTTGGTAAAGCACGAATCCGCCGCGAGGGTAAAGACCTGAGTATAATTACCTATGGAAATACAACACACCTTTCGGTTAGTGTTGCAGAGAAAATTTCCAAAGAACTAAATAAGGAAATTGAAGTTCTAGATTTAAGAAGCATCAGTCCACTTGATACTGATTCTGTTCTCGCGACAGTTAAAAAAACAGGCCGGGTCTTAATCGTACACGAAGATAAAGTTTTTGGAGGATTTGGTGGGGAGCTTGCGGCATTGATCAGTAAGGAAGCCTTTGAATATCTGGATGCTCCGGTTGAAAGAGTGGGTTCAACTTATACCCCGGTAGGGTTCAACAGGATCCTTGAAAAAGCAATACTGCCCGATGAAAAAAGAATTCATCAGGCAGTATTGGGATTACTTGCGTATTAAAAAATGCTAAAATCAGGCTTGGGCGGTTGGTCCGCCCAGGCTAAATGGCATTCCTTCAAAATCACTTTCTTTAACCTGGCCATGAATGGCTTCAAATTTGGAGATATTGTCTGCAAGGGCTCTCATCAGTCGTTTTGCGTGCTGTGGAGTCAGAATAATCCGGGATTTCACTTTTGCTTTAGGAACTCCTGGCATAAGTTTTACAAAATCAACAATAAACTCCGATTGTGAGTGCGTAATAATAGCCAGGTTTGAATAAATACCTTCTGCTATTTCATCGGTTAATTCTATATTAATCTGGTTTTCTTGTTTTTGATCAGCCATTATTCAATTTTTTAGTGCTCTGTTTCTGAAAATTCACGTTTCGATTCCATCAATGTCATGTATTCTTCTCTTGATCCGACTATCAGACTGTCGTATTCACGAAGACCTGTTCCTGCCGGAATTAAGTGACCAACAATAACGTTTTCCTTTAATCCCAGCAGATCATCTGATTTTGCCTGAACTGAAGCAGAGGTAAGAACTTTTGTTGTTTCCTGGAATGATGCAGCAGAAATCCAGCTCTTGGTCTGTAGGGAAGCACGGGTAATACCCTGAAGTTCCTGACGGGCTGTTGCCGGTTTGGCATCTCTGGATTCAACCAGTTTTTTGTCTTTCCTCTTTAGCTGAGAATTCTCATCTCTGAGTTTTCTGGCACTGATAATCTGTCCGGGTTTTAAATTCGCAGAATCAGCATGTTCCACAACTACTTTTTTGCCAAAAATGGAATCATTTTCATCCTGGAAGTCATGAATATTAATGAGTTCTCCTTCAAGGAATTTGGTATCGCCAGGATCTTCGATTTCAACTTTACGCATCATTTGGCGAACAATGACCTCATAATGTTTATCGTTAATTTTTACACCCTGTAGACGATATACTTCCTGAATTTCATTCACAATATATTCCTGAACTTTCATCGGACCTTTAATAGCAAGAATGTCTGATGGTGTAATAGCGCCTTCACTTAAAGGTGTACCGGCTTTTACATAATCATTTTCCTGTACAAGAATCTGCTTGGTAGTTGGAATCTGGTAACGTTTTTCTTCTCCTGTTTTGGATGTAATAATCACTTCCCTGTTTCCACGTTTCAGTTTCTTGCCAAACCCTACAATACCATCGATTTCGGCAACTTTTGCAGGATCCGACGGGTTTCTTGCTTCGAAAAGTTCAGTAACACGTGGCAGACCTCCTGTGATATCCCCCGATTTACCAATTGCTCTCGGGATTTTAACAAGTACTTCACCTGCCTTAATCATATCATTGTCGCTGGCCGAAATATGGGCTCCAACCGGAATATCATAAAATTTAATGATTTCACCGGTATTGTCAACGATATGAATTGCAGGATTCTTGGTTTTCAGACGACTTTCGATAATAACTTTATCGTGGTAGCCGGTCTGTTCATCAGATTCAATTTTATAAGTAACATTTTCAATAATACTGTCAAACTTAACTTTACCGGCAACTTCCGATAAAATAACAGCATTGTATGGATCCCAGTCGGCAATCAAATCACCTTTTTTAATTTCTGTTCCGTTTTCAATATACAGGTTGGCTCCGTATGGGATAAAGGAAGAGGTTAAAACAATCTGGGTATTTTTGTCAGTGATACGCATTTCAGCAGAACGGCCGATAACAATTTCGTATGTTTTGCCTTCAGCGTTTTTGTATTGTACACTGCGAAGTTCATCTACTTCGAATACTCCGTCATATTTGGCTTCAATTTTTGAAGAAATAGCAATGTTCGAAGCAGTACCTCCTACGTGGAATGTACGCAATGTAAGCTGTGTACCCGGTTCACCGATTGACTGAGCAGCGATAACGCCAACAGCCTCTCCTTTTTGAACCATGCGTCCTGTGGCCAGGTTACGCCCGTAACATTTGGAGCAAACACCTTTTTTCGATTCGCAGGTCAATACAGAACGGATTTCTACTGCTTCAATCGGAGAATTGTCGATGATTCTTGAAATTTCTTCGTTGAGCTGATCTCCGGCAGATACAATATGTTCGCCTGTTTGCGGGTGATAAATATCATGGAGACTTACGCGTCCAAGTATTCTATCGTATAACGTTTCAACTACTTCCTCATTTTTCTTGAGGGCAGTGGTTGTAAGTCCGCGGAGTGTTCCGCAATCTTCTTCTGAAATAATAACATCCTGGGCAACATCAACAAGACGGCGGGTAAGGTAACCGGCATCCGCTGTTTTCAAAGCGGTATCGGCAAGACCCTTACGGGCTCCGTGCGTTGAAATAAAGTATTCCAATACAGACAAACCTTCCTTAAAGTTTGCAAGAATCGGATTTTCAATGATTTCTCCTCCTGTAACACCCGACTTTTGTGGTTTAGCCATAAGTCCGCGCATACCGCATAACTGCCTGATCTGTTCTTTTGATCCCCTCGCTCCTGAATCAAGCATCATATAAACAGGATTAAAACCCTGGTCATCTTTTGCAAGCTGATCCATTAATACATAGGTTAACTGAGAGTTGGTATGTGTCCAGATATCGATAATCTGATTGTATCGTTCGTTGTTGGTAATGAACCCCATATTGTAGTTATTCATTACTTCCTCAACTTCTAAATTGGCTTCGGCAACAAGTTCCTCTTTTACCGGTGGGATAATTAGATTGCCCAAATTAAAGGACAATCCCCCGCGGAATGCCATTGTAAATCCAATTTCCTTAATGTCATCAAGGAATTTGGCAGTTTTGGCTGTCCCCGTTTTTTTCAATACGTCTCCAATGATATCACGTAAGGCCTTTTTAGTAAGTACCTGATTGATAAACGGAATCTCTTCCGGTACAACCTGGTTAAAAATTACACGACCAACAGTAGTATCAATAACTTTATAAACACGTTGTCCATTTTCGAGGAATGGATATTTTACTTTTATCCTGGCATGAAGATCAACTGCCTTTTCATTGTAGGCAATAATGATTTCTTCAGCACCGTAGAAGAACATGCCTTCTCCCTTAACGGGTTTGCCGGGTTCACTCACTCTGGCTTTGGTAATGTAATACAAACCAAGAACCATATCCTGAGAAGGAACTGTAATCGGAGCTCCGTTAGCCGGGTTGAGAATATTATGAGAGGCCAGCATGAGAATCTGGGCTTCAATAACAGCTGCATTTCCCAGAGGTACATGCACGGCCATCTGGTCACCATCGAAGTCGGCGTTGAATGCCGTACAGACGAGTGGGTGTAACTGGATCGCTTTGCCCTCAATAAGTTTTGGCTGGAATGCCTGGATTCCAAGACGGTGAAGGGTAGGAGCACGGTTTAACATAACCGGGTGACCTTTGAGAATGCTTTCCAGAATATCCCAGACAACAGGGTCTTTCCGGTCAACAATTTTCTTAGCTGATTTTACAGTTTTTACAATCCCTCTTTCAAGTAACTTACGGATAATGAATGGCTTAAATAATTCGGAGGCCATTTCTTTAGGGAGTCCGCATTCATTTAATTTTAATTCCGGACCTACTACGATAACCGAACGACCAGAATAGTCGACACGTTTACCAAGGAGATTCTGACGGAAACGGCCTTGTTTACCTTTTAAGCTGTCACTCAATGATTTAAGTGCACGATTCGATTCTGTCTTTACAGAATTGGCTTTCCGGGAGTTATCAAAAAGAGAATCAACCGCTTCCTGTAACATACGTTTTTCATTACGCATAATTACATCCGGAGCTTTGATTTCGATCAGTCTTTTCAGACGGTTGTTACGGATAATTACCCTGCGATAGAGGTCATTCAGATCGGAGGTTGCAAAACGACCGCCATCCAGAGGAACCAATGGTCGCAGTTCAGGTGGAATAACTGGTACAACCTTAACGATCATCCATTCAGGTCTGTTTTCAATGTGTCCGTTCGCTTCACGGAAGGCTTCAACAACCTGAAGTCTTTTTAATGCTTCAGCTTTACGTTGCTGGGATGATTCATTGTATGCTTTATCACGCAGATCATAGGATAACTGATCCAGATCAATGCGGCAAAGTAAATCAAACAAGGCATCAGCTCCCATTTTGGCAATAAACTTATTGGGATCTGAATCATCAAGGTAAAGATTTTCTTTCGGGAGGTTATCAATAATATCAAAATACTCTTCTTCGGTAAGGAAATCGAGCGCTTTAATATTATCTTTTTCTTTAACACCAGCCTGAATTACAACATAACGTTCATAATAAATGATAGCGTCAAGTTTTTTACTGGCTAAACCGAGTAAAGCACCTATTTTATTGGGGATCGAACGAAAATACCAGATATGGGCAACAGGCACGGTAAGCTGAATATGCCCCATCCTTTCACGACGTACCTTCTTTTCTGTTACTTCAACACCACAACGGTCGCAAACGATTCCTTTGTAACGGATACGTTTATATTTGCCGCAATGGCATTCCCAGTCCTTGACGGGTCCGAAGATTCTCTCACAAAACAAACCATCACGTTCAGGCTTATATGTCCTGTAATTGATCGTTTCAGGTTTCAAAACCTCACCACTCGACATCTCCAGGATGGTTTCCGGGGATGAAAGGCTGATGGTGATTTTTGAAAAACTACCTGGTATTGCTGTTTCTTTTCTAAAGGCCATATGTTGAATGAATGTTAACGGTAGAAATTTTATTTTTCAAACGAAATATTGAGTCCAAGACCCCTTAATTCATGAACCAATACATTGAAAGATTCCGGAATACTGGGGATAGGCATGTTTTCACCTTTTACAATGGCCTCATAGGCTTTTGCACGCCCGATGACATCATCGGACTTAACAGTGAGAACTTCCTGAAGGATATTGGCAGCACCGAATGCCTCGAGCGCCCAGACTTCCATTTCCCCGAAACGCTGACCTCCGAATTGTGCTTTACCACCAAGAGGTTGCTGAGTAATGAGTGAGTATGGACCGATCGAACGGGCATGCATCTTATCATCAACCATGTGATGAAGTTTTAACATATAGATGTATCCGACTGTTGCAGGCTGATGGAAACGTTCACCGGTTCCTCCATCGTAGAGGTACACACGACCATTTTCCGGAAGCCCTGCATCCTGTAAATACTGATTAATCTGGTCAACTGTAGCTCCGTCAAAAATCGGTGTTCCGAATTTCAACCCAAGTTTTTTACCAGCCCAACCCAAAACAGTTTCGTAAATCTGTCCAAGGTTCATACGGCTTGGTACACCAAGCGGATTCAAAACAATATCAACAGGAGTTCCGTCGTCGAGGAACGGCATATCTTCTTCACGGACAATACGGGCAACAATACCCTTGTTTCCGTGGCGACCTGCCATTTTATCACCGACTTTCAGTTTCCGTTTCTTGGCAACATAAACCTTTGCCATCTGAACAATACCATTGGGTAATTCATCACCAACGGCAGTTACAAATTTTCTCCGGTTATAAACACCCAGTAATTCTTTGTATTTGATCAGGTAATTGTTGATTACCTGGCTGATCAGTCCGTTTTTGTCCTTATCAGTAGTCCATTTTCCGGGATTGATTGCAGTATAATCAATGGTCATCAACTGTTTGGCATTGAATTTGGCCTTTTTCGGAATAATTACTTCCTTAAAGTTATTCATAACACCTTGTGATGTTTTTCCATTAAGCATGATCATCAGCTTATCAACCAGTTTGGTTTTCAGCTTTTCACTTTCCTTGTGGAAATCATCATCCAGTTTTTTGATGACATCTTTTTCTTTTGCTTTTGCTTTGCGGTCTTTGATAATTCTGGAGAACAGGCGTTTTTCGATAACCACACCCTTCATAGAAGGAGGTGCTTTCATGGAAGCGTCTTTAACATCCCCTGCTTTATCACCAAAAATAGCACGAAGAAGTTTTTCCTCCGGTGTGGGATCGCTTTCTCCTTTTGGGGTAATCTTTCCAATCAGAATATCGCCTTCATTGACTTCGGCACCAATGCGGATCAGACCATTTTCGTCCAGATCTTTGGTAGCTTCTGCGCTTACATTCGGGATATCATTGGTAAGTTCTTCAATACCGCGTTTGGTATCACGAACTTCCATGGTAAATTCTTCAATGTGAACTGAAGTAAAAATATCTTCTTTAATCAGTTTCTCAGAAACAACGATAGCATCTTCAAAGTTGTAACCTTTCCAGGGCATGAAAGCCACCATAAGGTTACGACCAAGTGCTAATTCTCCGTCTTTGGTAGCATACCCTTCGCATAAAACCTGACCTTTCAGGATTTTTTCGCCTTTTTTAACGATCGGAC